>JAQUCI010000133.1 GCA_028686295.1 Erysipelotrichaceae bacterium
TCTAAGAAACGGCAATAACTGCTGATTTTAAGCTTGTTTACAAAGCCTCCTAATACTTCAAATTCTCATACTTATTGCCGTTTACGTCTTTAAAAAATGACTTAACTCTAGTAATTAAGCCATCTTTCAATAAATCAGCATTTACTATTAGAATTCACGTCACTCTTTTTTTCTGGCTATTATATGAATAGGCGTTCCGGTGAAGTTAAATGCTTGTCTTAAGCGATTTTCTAAATACCTTCTATAAGAAAAATGAAATAATTTTGGATCATTGACAAATAAGACAATCGTTGGTGGAGCTGTAGCAACTTGTGAAGCATAGCTTATTTTAAGCTTCTTGCCATTGATTGTAGGTCCTGGTGTCAACAGTTGGGCATCAAGGATAACTTCGTTTAAAACGCTTGTATTGATGCGCAGAGTGCTATAATGATAACATTCATCTATAAGTGGTAACAATGTATTGATTCTTTTACGATTTTTTGCACTAATAAATGCGATCGGTGCATATTTTAGATATACAAATTCGTTTCGAATCTTATCAGTGATCAAATTCATCGTATTTTGATCTTTTTCGACAACATCCCATTTGTTATAAACGATAATGATCGGTTTGCCAGCTTCAAGAGCATATCCTGCAACGTGTTTATCTTGAGCTCTAATACCGATTTCTCCATCCAAGACCAATAAAACTACATCACTACGCTCGATAGCTTCAACGGCCCTAAGTAATGCGTATCGTTCAATCTTTTCATATATCCTACCCTTCTTTTTAATACCAGCAGTATCAATAACGACATATTCTTTGCCATCACTTTTAAAAGTTGTATCAATAGCATCTCTTGTAGTTCCTTCAATTGGGCTAACAATCACTCGATCTTGATTCAAGATAGCATTAACCAGTGAGGATTTACCAACGTTTGGTTGTCCAATTATAGAAAATTTGATCATGCCTTCATAAAGATTATATTTATTATCTTTTAAAAGTAAGATAACTTTATCAAGTGCATCACCAATGCCAATCCCATGAGATCCACTAACCGCTATGACATCTTCAAATCCTAGCTGATAAAATTCATACATATTGTCAATTTTTGATATATCATCAATTTTATTCACTAAAACAACCACAGGTTTAGTCGTTTTATGGAGTAAGGTGGCGATAAATCGATCATCACTTGTTAAGCCTTCTTGACCATTGACGACAAACAATATCGTGTCAGCTTCATCGATAGCGATATCTACTTGCATACGTATCTCTTTTTGAAAGGGTTGATCCTTAAGTTGTAAACCACCAGTATCGATCAATTGAAATTCTTTAGTCAACCATTCAGCTTTACCGTAAAGTCGATCACGTGTGACCCCAGGAGTATCCTCAATGATTGCATATCTTGAACCTAACATGCGATTAAACAAAGTGGATTTGCCAACATTTGGACGACCAACAATTGCAACGATACCACTAATCATTTGGACTTCCCTTTCTTTCTTTTATAATATCAATAATCTTATTAACAACCTCATCAATACTTAAATCAGTTGAATCAACTTCAATTGCATCATCTGCTTTTTTAAGTGGTGAGTGTTCTCTTGTAGAATCTTGAAGATCGCGTTTTATGATCTCTTGGTATACATCATCGTATGTAATAGAAGGATCTTTTGATATCATCTCAAGATATCGTCGCTCTGCCCTATTTTTAGCACTTGCTGTTAAATAAATCTTAACTTCAGCTTCTGGTAATACAACAGTTCCAATATCACGCCCATCCATGATGATGCCCTTCTCATTAGCAAATTTTTTCTGCCGATCTACTAGATCTTCTCTGACGCTTAATAATGTTGATACATTAGAAGCTAACCAAGCAATTTCTTTTTGTCTAATTACATTAGTTACATCAATACCATCTAAATAGATTTTTCCTGAGCTATCAAAATCAATTGTTGTAGATGATAAAAAGGCAGCGATGCCCTTTTCATCTGATATATCTATGTCCAATAAATGTGCTTTATAAGCAATACAACGATACATAGCTCCAGTATCAAGATGTTTAAATTTTAATACTTTAGCTAATCTTTTGGCAATTGTGCTCTTTCCTGCGGCTGATGGACCATCGATAGCTATATTGATTTTCATAATAATCCCCTATTCGTTAATAAAAAATAGATTAGACCACCTAGTGCTAACAATAATGTTAAAAACAAAATGACCAAAACAAAATTCAGTATACGATTTGTATTACTAACATGATCATTAACTTGATCAATCTCACTATCATGTTCTTCAACAAGTTTTCTTAATTTTTGAGTTTCAATTAGCAAGTTGGCTTGATCTTCAATATCAGTTGACTGTAAATTTTGTATATTCTCATTTATAGGATCTAATGCCTCATCATCGACAAGTTTCTCAAGTTGCGTAGTTATAAATGTTTGATCATTCTCTTTGTTTGGATTTAGTTCTAAATCATTGTGGCTTAATCCATTTTGATCATTATTTATCTTTGAGTTGAGATTCTGAATTATATTAGTTTGAGTGTCTTCACTTACTCTTAATCCTTTTTTTATATTATATTGCTTAACTTCACTTATAAATTCATCAAGATATTCATTATTAAAACTTACACTAACATTTTCATCGGTCCTCTTATCTAAATCCGATATCTTTCTTGCATGTAAGGGATTAATACTAGTTGACTCTAGTTTCATGTTATCAGTGATCTCATCATCAATCCTATTAAGCCTTTCAAAATATTTAGTTAATCTATCAGTATCAAGATTAATATCTGTATCAGAATGCAATTTTTGATACAACTCGCTATTTTTTTTAACTCGAGAAAAATCATCCACGATAAATACCTCCGACTACCCAATTATAACAAATATATTATATAAATGATAAGTGTAATCAAATATATTGAATTATCTATTAATAAATTGTGTAATGGTTTTCTTTAGACGAGGATAAACAAAGTAGATAATAACACCCATTATCGTTCCTCTAACAATGTTAAATGGTATAAATGTTGCATAAATCATTGGTAATCTTAATGATTTTTCGATACCATAAAGAGGAAGAGTGATAAAATAATTTACTATGCTTAGTGTGATAGTAACGCTAATGATTGCAATAACGATAGAAATGATCATATTTAATTTTTTATCACTTCTTAAACGCATCAAACTAAGTGGTAACATATATGCGACACTAGCAAAAAAATTAGCGATCTCACCACTTAATGCAGGCTCTTTTGTAATTGATATATGCAAGATATTTTTTATCAAAGCAACAAAAACTCCAGGAATTGGGCCGAGCGTTAACCCAGTTAAAAATACTGGTATATCACTAAAATCGATTTTTAAGAAAGCTGCTGATGGGATTATAAAACCAACCGAAATCTCAAAAGCATATAAAATAAACGAAAACGCACTCATTATTCCTATGATCGCAATCAATTTAACTTTTTTGTTCATAATTACCTCCACTAAAAAAGTCCCCTTCAAAGGACTTAAAAATGAATTAAAACTTCATTTCATCCAGACTATACTGTCGCCATCGGAATTTAACCGATTCAACCTTTCGGCTCGCGGGGTATACCGCCGGTCGGGAAATGCTCCCTGCCCTTGAAGTATCATCATTATATATCTTAAAATAATATTTGTCTATAGTTAACCAAGTGGAA
>JAQUCI010000134.1 GCA_028686295.1 Erysipelotrichaceae bacterium
AAGAAGGTATCTATAGTTTTAGTATTGGCTTTGTTAATGGTGATTATCATGGTGCACGAAGGTCTGATGATGTTATCCAGATTATGCGCAACGATCTAAGTACTGATAATCAATCCTGGTATTATAGCGTTAACTCTGAATTAAACGCTGATCAGCTTGTGGTAAACGCTGGAAACTTTGATCCAAGAACTAGGGTCTGGTATCAAGAGGCACTTGTTAATGATGGTCCAGTTTTTTCTAGCGTCTATAAGCATTTTGTCATGGAAGATCTATCAATTTCCGCAGCTTGGCCACTTTATATGGATGAGCAGTTGCTTGGAGTGATGGGTTGCCATCTTTTATTAGATGATATTAATGAGCAGTTACAGGATATCTTAGCTCGATATAACGGTCATGCGATCATCTTTGAAAGAGAAAGTAAGCAATTGATCGCCAATTCATTTGATCAATCAAACTTTAAAGAGACTAATGAGGTATTGGTTAGAAGTGACATAACCGATATCAAACAGTATGATTTTTCTGCTGTCTATCAAGCTTATCTTAATCAGGATGAGAATAGTTTTATTAATGAAGATAAAAAATTGATCGTCAATGTGATCAATTATCAACAAGTTGGCATTGATTGGGTCATCTTATCGATCATTCCTGATCATTATTATACAAGTAGCGTTTATGATAGTGTGATGATCACAATCTTTTTGATCATGCTAATTGCTATTATCACGATCGTTGTTTATGGTTATGTCATCGATTATTTATTTAAGCCTTTAGAACAGTTAAGATCTGCTGCCAGTGACTTTACCAAGGGCGATTATCAAAAGCGGGTTAAGATCACAAGAGATGATGAGATTGGTAGTATTTCCCAAAGCTTTAATAGTTTAGCTGCTGAAATTGAACAATTGATCGCTAATCTTGAAGGGGATGTTGCCGATAGCTCAGATGAATTGAAATTGATCTTAAATACCGCAGCTGAGGGCATATACGGTATCGATCTTAATGGTAATTGTACATTTTGTAATGAAAGTGCGATCAAATTACTTGGTTATAACGATCAAAATGACTTATTACACAAAAACATGCATGATCTAATCCATCATCATGATCGAAACAATGAACCAATTAGTAAAACAAATTGTTTGATCAACAAAGCGATGCAAGAAAATAAGGGGATCGTTTGTGATAATGAGGTATTCTTTAAAGCAGATGGAACAAGTTTGTTAGTAGAGTATCGTGCTTATCCAAAGACCAAACAAGAAGATATCGTAGGAGCGGTAGTTACCTTCGTTGATATAAGTGAGCGTAAACAAAAAGAAGCACAACTGGCTTATTTAAACTGCCATGATGTCTTGACTAGTTTAAAGAATCGACGTTGTTTTGAAAACGATCTTAAATTATTCGATAATGATAAGAATCTTCCTTTGACGATCATTTTTGGTGATATCAATGGTTTAAAACTTACAAATGATATCTTTGGACATCAAACAGGTGATAATTTGATCAAGCAATCGGCAAAGATCATCCAAGAAGCAAGTCGAGAAGGTGACGTCATAGCTCGGGTAGGCGGAGATGAATTTATTCTCTTGTTACCAAAAACTACTAGTGAACAAGCTGATGAAGTCATAACGAAGATCAAGAATGATTTTGCTCAAACTCAGATCGCTGCGATCAAATGTAGTATCGCGTTGGGTAAGAACACCAAGGAAGAGATAAAGCAAGACATTGAGGAAGTAATGGGTGAAGCTGAAAATGCAATGTATCGTGATAAGACGCTGAATCGCCAAAAGGTCAATAAAGATTTGATCTATACGATCATTGATAGTTTACATACAAATGACAACAATGAAAAAGAGCATTCAATTCAAGTAAGAGATCTTGCTCAAATGATGGGCGAAGCGCTCAGTTTATCACAAACTGAACTTAATAAGTTAAAAGAAGCAGCCTTCCTTCACGATATTGGCAAGATAACGCTAGATAAGAGATTATTGCTCAAAAAAGAATTAACTCCACAAGAATATGCTTTAATGCAACAACATCCAGTTGTCGGTTATCGAATCCTAAATTTATTCGATGATATGCTTGATTTAGCTGAATATGTCTATTATCATCATGAACATTATGATGGATCAGGTTATCCGATTGGTCTTAAGGGTAAGCAGATACCATTATTAGCGCGAATCATTGCGATCGCTGAAGTTTATGATCGTATTGTCAATAGTGATAAAGATCCATCACCTGAGATCAAACAAGCTGCTTTGCAAGTTATCAAAGATGGTGCTAATACACAGTTTGATCCTGAGTTAGCAAGATTATTTTATCGTTTAATGAGTGAAGAATAAGGCTTTGATCAAAGATCAAAGCCTTTACTTTAGGACTATTAACAAGTGTTAACTATCATGAGTTGAAAGAAATTGTTAGCAGGGTTAATATATATATAGATATTTTAACGATTCAATTTGAAAAATACCACAAATGGGTATATAATCGAAAAGTTGTTAGGAGGGCAAGTAATGGTTTTAGAAAAAAAGATCAAAGAGTTGGTAGAACTTGATGAAGAGTTAAGAGCCAAGATCGAACAAGCCCATCAAGCAAAGGTTGATTCAAAACAAAAGATTGTTTCTGATAAGAAGAACATCGCCAATGCGACGTGGGATCAAGTCAAAAAACGAGTTGATGAAGAAAAGATCAAACTTGATGAGTATATCAAAAGCGCAGCTATTGATAATCAAGAAGAGTATCAACAAACTAGTGAGCGCTTAAAACGCACATTTGAAGACAATAAAGAGAAATGGATAGCTGAATTAGTTGATAATTCACTAAAGATATAAACATGGGTAGCGCTACTAATAATGCGATCACTGCTAAAGCTAAGGCTATGTATGGTAAACGCCTTAAAGAAGAGGATTATCAGGCGCTGATCAATAAGAAATCGATACCTGAGATCGCGGCTTATCTTAAAGGTCAAACTTATTACCAAGAATGCTTAGTAAACATCAATGAAGGACAAATTCATCGAGGTTACCTCGAAATGTTGATAAGACAGGATCTATATATTCGCTTTTCTAAATTGATCAGATACGCTGATGCGGAAGACGAAAAAGGTTTTTTCCGATATGTTATCTTAAAGGCGGAAGTGTTACATATATTACTTTGTGCTCGGATGTTGAAAAATAAGGACAATGTACAGATGATCGCTAAACTACCTTTGTATTATGAAAAGCATGTCGCTTTTGATCTTGATGCATTGACTAAGGTCAAGGTCTTAAATGACCTATTAGCGGTTTTAAGTAAAACACCTTATTATGATGTGGTATTTCCATATCTATCAGTTAGCATTGAGGATTTTGATTATACTAATCTTGAGACAGTATTGATGACCTACTATTATCAAGAAGTACTAAAGATCGTTGATTCAAATAGTAAATTAAAAGATTCTAAGATCATTCATGATCTATTTAAGATGAGTATCGAATTAGAGAATATCACTAAGATATATCGAATGAAGCGTTATTTTAATGCGACAGCGAAACAGATCAATGATGTATTGACCCCAACTTACTTAAATATCAAAGAAAAAGATTTACAAAGAATGATAAATGAATTAGATGATAAGGGGTTTTTGGAAGCCATCAGTCATACAG
>JAQUCI010000135.1 GCA_028686295.1 Erysipelotrichaceae bacterium
TTGTGTTTGTGCTATGGCCGGAATGATGAGTTCATCAGTAAAATCACCAGTTACAAGTGTTATCTTAATGGCAGAGATGACTGGCTCACTAATCCATCTTTTACCCGTAGCTATCGTCGCTTTTATCTCGTTATTAACTTCAGATCTTTTAAGGACCGTCCCAATTTATGAAGTTTTATTGGAGGAAATGAATAAAGATGACAAATCGATCGATCATAAGAAAAATGGCGCTATCATTGAGGTATCAGTTGAGTTAGGTAGTGAAGTTGCTGGCAAGAAGATCAAGGATATAAATTGGCCAGACAACATCTTAATCGTCGCTATAAACCGAGGCAAGAAAGAGATAGTTCCTAATGGTGAAAATCAGATAATCCAAGGGGATTATCTGATCGTTATGTCTTATAAACAAGATTTTGAATCTACAAACTCAAAACTCATACAATTATGCCATACAAATTAAGATCATTTAAACATTCCCGTATAAAGACCATGATACCTGCCTTCTAATTGCATCAACTCGTTATGATCTCCTCTTTCAATGATCTTGCCATCTTCAATAACTAAGATTGCCTTAGCATTCTTAACAGTTGATAATCGATGAGCTATCACAAATACTGTCCGATTTTCCATTAAGCTGTCCATACCTTTTTCAATTAACTTCTCAGTTCTAGTATCAATCGAACTGGTTGCTTCATCTAAGATCAAAACTGGTGGATTAGCGATCGCAGCTCTTGTAATTGCTAAAAGCTGTCTTTGACCCTGTGATAGATTCTCTCCATCATTTGTTAACACTGTATTGAAACCTTCTGGCAATCTTGAGATAAATGAATATGAATTTGCCAATTTGCTGGCTTCGATCATTTCTTTATCGCTTGCATTGAGATTTCCAAAACGTATATTCTCAGCGATCGTACCTGTAAATAAATGCGTATCTTGTAATACCATAGCTAATGATCTTCTAAGATCATCTTTTTTGATATCTTTAATATCAATGCCATCATAAGTTATGACACCTGATTGGATATCATAAAAACGATTGATCAAATTTGTGATAGTCGTCTTCCCAGCCCCTGTTTTACCAACAAAGGCAATCTTCTGTCCTGGCTTAGCAAACAAATTGATCTTCTTTAATACCGGTTCATCTTCATTATAGCCAAACACTACATCAACAAAGCGTACATCACCCTTTAGTTTTGTTAAGACGTATGATCCATCTTCATTTACTTGTTTCCATGCCCAACTACAGGTATTATCTTGACATATTTCCATTGACCCATCTTCATTTTTGATAACAGGTGTCAATGTAACTTTACCGTTATCGATCTCTACGTTTTCATCCATCATTTCAAAGATGCGTTCTGCACCTGCCAATCCAGCATAGATTACATTTAATTGTTGTGATATCATCGTTATCGGGTTTGATACCATTCGATTAAGTTGTAAAAAGGTAATTAATCCCCCAACATCAAACATCCCTTTAATCGTAAGTATTCCACCAACACATGCCAATATTGCATACATTATATGCGATATATTGCCCATCAAAGGCATCATTACACCAGCAAATGTTTCAGCATTGGTTGAGGCGCTTCGTAGATCTTCATTTAAAACGGCGAAGTCTTCTATAACTTTTTCTTCATGCGTAAAGATCTTGACAACTTTTTGACCAGTTATCATTTCTTCGATATAACCATTTACTGCTCCAAGATTTTTTTGCTGAGCACGATAATTCTCTTGGCTCTTTTTTCCAATAAACCGTACCAAGATAAACATCAACACCAGTGAAGCAACTTTTATCAAAGTCAAGGTCAGATTTAAATAGATAATCATAGCTAAAGCGCCAACAAAAGTCAATGATTGTGAGATAATGTTTGCTAAACTGTTACCTAACATTTGTGTTACATTATCAATATCATTAGTAAATCGACTCATCAGATCACCATGTTGATTAGTATCAAAATACTTGATTGGTAACATCTGCATTTTATGGAATAACTCTTCTCTGATCAAAGTTACGACACTTTGGGCGATATTAACCATTATCCTACTATATATATAAGTAAGAGTAGCACCAAGTAGATATATTCCAAACAAGATCAAAAGCATCCTAAACAAACCATCAAGATCATTTGGTACGATATAATCATTGATGATCGGTCGCATTAACGATGTTCCAATAATACTTGTTAAACTAGCCAATATGATCATCAAAACCACAACAAATAACTTAAACCGATTGATTCCAAGATACTTCAGTAAGCGGTTGATCGTTCTCTTTGAGTCTTTAGGTTTTAAAAATCCATGACCAACACGACCTGGCCCCACACCTCTTTGATTACTCATCGAAATCAGCCCCTTCCTTTTGAGAAGTATATATCTCTTGATATATCTGATTATTTTCTAATAAAGTCTGATGATTACCAATCGCTACGATCTTGCCATCATCTATGATGATTATCTTATCTGCATCGATGATTGAACTTAGACGTTGAGCAATAATGATCTTCGTTGTATCTTTCATATACTCTTTCAGTGCATTTCTTATACTGTTCTCCGTTTTAGTGTCGATCGCACTAGTACTATCATCCAATATCAGAACCTTAGGCTTTTTAAGAAGCGCTCTTGCAATACATAAACGTTGTTTTTGACCACCAGAAAGATTAACCCCTTGTTGACCAAGTTGAGTCATATAACCATCGGGAAAACTTTGTATGAATTCATCCGCATATGCAATCTTACTTACTTCAACTATTTCTTCAAAGGTAGCATCAGGCTTACCCCAACGCAAATTATCAATGATAGTGCCACTAAACAAAACATTGTTTTGCAATACCATCGCAACCTGATCCCTAAGATAGGTCAAAGGATAATCTCGTACATCATTACCAGCAATCTTAATGCTACCACCTGTAACATCATACAGTCGTGGTATTAATTGTACTAAGGTCGATTTTGCACTACCTGTTCCACCTAAAATACCAACCATTTTACCCGATTCGATCTTAAGATCGATGTTAGATAATACATTCTTTTCAGCATTTATATCATACTTAAAATCAACATGATCAAAAACGACCTCACCATTATTCATTTTTAAATCCTTCTTTGTCTTATCATCTGTTATGTCAATCTCAACATCCAAAACTTCAACGATTCGCTTTGCGCTGGCAATAGATTGTGTTATATTGATCAACACCATCGACATCATCATTACTGACATAAGTATCTGCATTATGTAGGAAACAAAACTTGATAACTTACCAATTTCAAAACTACCATCTTTGACCATGATCGCCCCAAACCACAAAACAGCGATTGTCGTTATTTGTACGATGATCTGCATCACTGGCATCAAAATAATAACCTTATTAAACACATCCATTGATACATCTTTTAATTCATGATTGACCTTATCAAATTTCATGTTTTCATTATCATGTCTAACGAAGGCCTTGATAACACGAATTGCTGTGAGATTTTCCTGAACGACATTGTTTAACTTATCAAGCGTTTTTTGTAACTTTTCAAATAATGGAGCCACTTTTTTAATCGCAAATCCAACAATGATGATCAATATAGGAATGGATATTAAAAAGACCATAGCTAATTCGGCATTGATATAGATAGATAAAAC
>JAQUCI010000022.1 GCA_028686295.1 Erysipelotrichaceae bacterium
AAGATGGATCTTAGTATTGATATCTATCAAGACCATTATCATCATTTCGTCCAATATGACTATGATCAAGCAATCTTCTCTGATAAATTGATCCATTATTATCATCAAGTATATCTTAATATCCTACAGGCTTTTACTAATGATCAAGATACTAATCTAACTAATATTGAATTATTATCTTATAAACAACGTTTTGATCTTGAAAGCGATCTAAAACAAATAACACCCTATCCCTATCTTCCAATTGATGATCTAATTGATAATCAAGCTCATTTATCACCAGATAAAACAGCGATCATCTTTCATGATGAGAAGATGGATTATCAAACATTTAGATCTAAATCCGATACTATCGCAGCTAATCTTATCGCCAACGGTTTAAAGAAGAACGAAACAGTTGCGATTGCTTTACGACGTGGTTTTGAACTCTTAATAGCAATGGTCGCGGTTAATAAAGCCGGTGGTTGTTACGTTCCTTTGGATCTTGATTTTCCTGATCAACGACTTGCATATATGATCAAAACCAGTGAATGCAAATTCATCATTAAAAATAGTATCAATGATCGTATCTTTATCAATGATCTTATAGTAATAGCCCTTGATGATCTAAAAGAACTTAAGTTTAAACCTGTTAAAAAGAACATGAATGATAATATGTATATCTTGTTCACTTCTGGTTCAACTGGTGAGCCAAAAGGAGTTGTTCTTTCATTTAAGGCTTTAAGCAATCTTAATCAAGCCATGAACTTTATATTTAATGATATTGAAACGGTGCTGTGCTCGACTAATCCTGTTTTTGATGTATTCATAACCGAATCTTTACTAGCATTGGCTCATGGTAAAACAATAATCATGTGTGATGATGATCAGATGTTGTACCCGTGGCATATGGCGAGCTTGATCAATGATCATAACGTCGATCTAGTTCAATTCACACCTACACGTTGTAGTTTCAATATCGATAATCAAGCTTTTAATACTGCTTTGAAAACGATAAGATCTATTATCTTGGTTGGCGAACCATTAACTTCTACTTTATTACAAAAGCTTCAACTCAACAAAGATCTTAATATATTTAACTTTTATGGACCAACCGAAGCAGCTGTTTATGTAAGTTATAAGAACTTAAAGAATGCCAACGAAGTGACTATCGGCAAGCCACTTGCTAACTGTCGATTGTATGTGTTAGATGAAGCTCGTAAACTAACTATGCCTACCATCAGCGGAGAACTATATCTTGCTGGTGAATGTTTAGCAAAGGGTTATATCAACAAACCCGATATTACCCAAGCGGTTTTTGTAGATGATATTTTCTTTAATAATGAAAAAATGTATAAGACAGGAGATATCGTCTATCAAGACTTAAACGGCGATCTTGTTTATCTAAGAAGAAAAGACCAACAAATTAAACTAGATGGTCATCGAATTGAACTTGATGAGATAAATGCCGTTTTATCATCTCATCAAAAGGTTAAACAAGCCCACACGATCGTGATCAAAAATGGTGATGACGTATCTCATATCGAAACCTATGTAGTTGCAGACTGTGATGTAGAGCAACTTAAAACTTATCTAAAAGAAATACTTCCAAATTATATGATACCAGCTAAGATAAACATTGTTGATAACATCCCTTTAACAGCTAGTGGCAAAGCAGATCTAAATAATTTAAAAAGATTACCTATATCAAGCAATATAAATGATCGACCATTTCAACTAAAAGACCAAATAATATCTGCTTGGAAAAAGGTTTTAAATAATGAAAATATTGATGATGATCTATCTTTCTTTGACCAAGGAGGAACATCCTTAAAAGCTCTTATGTTGATCAATGCTTATTATGAGATGGATAAAACAATGACAATGAAAGAATTCTATCAGCATCCTTATCTTAGTCAACAACTTAAACTTTTAGATCAGACAACATCCATCATCAGTTCGATCGATAAGATCACCTATCGTGATAAAACTCCTGAATCTTTAGCTTTACATTATTGTGCTAATATCCTTTTAACTGGAGCTTCAGGATTTTTAGGCAGTCATATCCTCTTTGAGTTATGTAAACAAACAAGAAAGATATACTGTATCGTTCGTGATAAACAACGATTCATCAATGCGATCGATCATTACTTTACTCATGATTGGTATCTGTTAAATATAGATAAGATCATCATTATCAAAGGCGATATTACTAGCAATAACCTGGGCTTATCTTCTTCTATGTATCAATACTTATGTGATAATACTAAAGAGATCATCCATTGCGCAGCTAATGTGAATCACTATGGCGATGATGATGCCATTATCGATGTTAATGTCAATGGTACTGAAAATATCGTTAATCTAGCTACACTAGCTAATGCTTCATTGCATCATATTTCAACCACAGCCATTTTTGGTGATAAGCTTGATCAACATGATATACTTGATCATTTTGATGAAGATATGTTTGATGTTAATCAGAATTGGCAAGATAATGCATATACAAAAAGCAAATTCTTAGCAGAGAATATCATATTTAAAGCTATTGACAATAAATTGAAAGCACATGTTTATCGTATCGATCATCTGATTGACCGTCAAATTGATAATGTCTTCCAAATAAATCCAGAAACAAATGAGTTGTATCGAATTTTTAAAGGACTAAACATGTTAAATGCTGTTCCAGATATTTTAGCTGATCATCAATTCTATCTAACACCAGTTGATGATTGTGCTAAGGCTTTCATCCATCTTATGTATACTGATCAGACAGTCTATCATGTTTTCAATCCAAAAGCCTTAACGATAAGAGAATGCTTGCCACAGCTTAAGATCATCACTATTGAACAATATCAAGAACTAATCAAAACAATCGATATCAATTTAAATCCATATATACCTGATATAACCGCAGCTTTGATCAGACGCTCAAAGGTTAATGTCAATCTTCAAATAACGTGTGATAAGACCACTAAAACACTATCAAAGCAAGGTTTTGATTGGCCTATTTTAAAAATTGATAGGATTTTAAAATGAATACTGTTAAAATCATCATATGAGGTAAACAAATGATTTCAAATTATCTGATTATCATCTACATCATTGTCATTATCTTCATCTTGGCATTTATCCTTAGATCATACGAAAAAGGTCATAAACATTTGATCTATCGGATCTATTATCTTTTATCATTCTCACTGATGGTATGGTTGATAGCTTTGATTGGAATGAAATTCACCAATCCAATTGATAGCAATCAATTATACTTTTGGGATTCATTAACATATATCGGCGTCGCCTTTGCTCCGGCCTTTTCATTGGTTATCGCCTTATCTTTTGTTAATCATTATGAAAAGTTACCAAAATTGTACTTTTTATTCTTCATCATTCCAATATTGACTAACATCATGGTTTGGACCAATCCTTTGCATCATCTTCATTATGTAAACTTCTCAGTTATCGCCAATGAAGTCGTATTTGGTCCTTATATTTACTTCTCTGGTCTATATAGTTATATTTGTATGATATCTGCTGTGTTGATCATGTTAAATTTCACGATCAGAGCTCGTAATAGCCTCTATCTAAAACAGGCGCTTATGTTTGCACTTAGCAATATCTTTCCAACTGTCATCAGTTTCTTAGCTACATTCAAGATATTGAATTTACCCATAACCGCTACTCCTTCAGCCTTTATCATAACCATCATTCTTCATGGGTATAGTATCAGCAAGCTGAATTATCTATCAATAACGCCAATCGCGATGCAGCATGTTTTAAACTGGATATCGGATTGTTACTTGATCATTAGTGAAGACAAGTTGATACTTAGCTTCAATAAGCCCTTTTATGAGATTTTTGGTAAATCCTATAATATCAAAGAAAATGATAGTTTACTTAAATACGCTTCATATGAAAGACCTGAAGATCGTATTGGTATCTTTAATTTGATCACATCAATCGATTCCGCATACGCTACTCGCTCTGTTATCACCTATGAACAAACGATCATCATCGATAAGGTCAAACGTTACTTTATGGCTGAGATCACGCCCCTTATCATCAACAATAATATTGCTGGATATGTAGCGATCTTTAAGGATGTAACACGTTTAAAAGAAAGCATGCAAAAACTCCAAAACAGTCAAAATCAAATGATGGAAAAGGAACGTTTAGCATCACTTGGACAGATGGTTGGAGGTATCGCTCATAACTTAAAGACACCAATAATGGCCATTGCTGGAGCAACCAACGCTATGGAAAATCTTGTAAATGAATGTAAACTAAGTTTTGGAAATAAAGATGTAACTGTTGAAGATTATGAAGAAATGTATCATGAAATGCTTGATTGGTTAAATCGAACAAAGGAATCCTGTACCTACATGTCAGATATCATCAGTGCTGTTAAAGGACAAGCTGCTAATATGAATGCTTCTGAACAAGCTGAATTTACGATAGATGAACTATTTAAAAGAGTTACATTATTGATGAATCATGAAATAAAATCTAGTAAATGTAAATTTCTCATTGAAAACAACATTAGTAATAGTGTTTATATAAATGGCGATATCAATAATCTTGTCCAAGTATTGAACAATCTAGTATCTAATGCTCTTGATGCTCAAAAAAACCTAGAACGATGTATCGTAGAACTTAAAGCCGATATTATTGATAATTATATTACAATACTTGTAAAAGACTATGGTAAAGGTGTACCATCGGATGTAGAAGATCGTTTATTTAAAGAAATGGTAACTAGTAAAGGTGCTTTAGGTACTGGCATTGGATTGTATATGTCTAACGTAGTGATAAGAGGTAAATTCAGTGGATTTATGTGGTATGAAAAAGCTGATGATGGTGGATCAATCTTTGGATTCAAAATACCGTATAATATCAATAACGACGAGTATATGGAGGAAAAATAGATGCGTATCAGCAAGAAGAACAAACATACGGTTGACTATTCAATCTTAGTATTAGATGATGATCAATCGATAACCTTGGCCTTAAAATCATATTTTGAAGCTAGCGGATATAGAGTTGACACTTCATGTGATCCTATTGAAGCGATTGATAAGATTAAAAACGATCATTTTGATATCTTGGTGCTTGACTATCTTATGAGTCCTATGACCGGAGATGAAGTTGTCAGCCAGCTTAGGATATTTGATAAAGATTTATATATAATATTATTAACTGGTCACAAAGATCTGGCGCCTCCTGTTAAAACGATTCGCGAACTTGATATTCAAGGCTATTTTGAAAAAAGTGACCGTTTTGATCAATTAGAATTACTTGTTGAATCTTGTGTTAAATCAATCGATCAAATGCGAACGATCAAAAAATATCGTGATGGTCTAAATGCTATCTTGGATTCAGTACCGATGATCTACCAATTACAACCATTGGATGACATCATTAATACGATCTTGACGCAACTATTACCATTGATCGAATGTAAGGATGCCTTTGTTTTAATCGAAAATACTCAATTAAGTGATATTAATATGACTGATAAGAGTATCTTCAAGGGTATTGGCTGTTTTAATCTTAAGATTGAAGATTTTGTTCGTGTTCTCTTTCCCGATCTGTTTGATGCGATCGGTCAGGTCCGCTTAGAAAAAAGATCCGTTAATACTGATGAGTATCTTATCGTACCAATGGTTAATGAAAATAGTGAATCACTTGGCGTATTAGGGATCAAAAAAGAAAAAGCCCCAATCAATGATACCCAGATACAGCTTTTTGAAGTATTTGCAAAACAAGCTGCTTCAGCGATCAGTAATGCCTTTCTTCATTCATTAGTAAATATTAAAAACCAAGAGCTAACGCAAACCTATCAAAAATTAAGAGAAAGTTATATCCAGACCGTTGGCGCATTGCGATTAATGGTCGATGCTAAGGACATCTATACAAGAGGACATTCAGATCGTGTTAGTTATCTAGGTAAGAAAATCGCGATAAAAATGGGTAAAGATGATGATTATATCCAAAGGGTTGGCTTAAGTGGTTTATTTCATGATGTTGGTAAGATTGGAGTAGCGGATGACATCTTACTTAAAGAAAAGCATTTATCAAACAAAGAATATGAGGAAGTTAAAAAACATGCTCAAAGAGGTGCAAATATCTTAAGTGCCATATCTTTCTTTGATGATATATCAGTGATCGTCAAACATCACCATGAACGATATGATGGCTCGGGCTATCCTAATGGATTAGCTAAAACTCAAATTCCAGAAGAAGCGAGAATTATTGCGGTAGCTGATGCTTTTGATGCTATGACCTCTGAGCGTGTATATCGCAATCGTCTGTCACTGGATGATGCAAGAAATGAATTGGTCAAAGGAAAAAACAAACAATTTGATCCAAGCATTGTTGATGTTTTTCTCAGCTTACTAGATGATTATGAACAGATCAATGCTGATATAAAATGGACATATGAAGAGATCGATCCTTCACATATCCATATGGATTATTAGGAGGAAAAATTATGTGTGATCATCAAAACTTAAACAAAGTGATTTATTTCGACGATTTTCGCTCTTTCATTAACGATATTGGACAACGTTATGATCAAAAAGATTGTTTATCAGTTTATGATAGACAAGCTCAAATTCATACGATCAGCTATCAAGATTTTAGTGATAATGTAGTAGCTTTTGGAGCATATCTACAAAGCAAAGGATATAGCAACAAACACTGTGCCATCATTGCTGAAAATAGCGTTGAATGGCTAACTACTGCCTTTGCGCTTGCCTATATTGGCTCAATCGCTGTTAGTATTGATACTGAACAAGCTGATGAAACAATTATCGAAATGATCAAACAAGCTGATTGTGAAGTTGTATTCTATTCGAGTGGTTTTAAACCCCTACAAAAGCATTTTACAGAATCTGTTGAATTTATCATGATCGATGATAAATCCTTATTCACACAAATGTTGGATCAAGGCAAAAATGATCAAGATAGTTTGGAATTGATCAATAAAAAGACCATCGACGCAGATGCATGTTCATTTATCTATTATACTTCAGGGACGACAAGCACTTCAAAACCGGTCATGTTATCGCAAAAGGCAATCTTATTTAATGCGATCGACGCTATGGCTTTAGTAAAGGTTCAAGGACGCTTATTTACTTCATTGCCATTTTATCATACGTATGGTCTAACATGTTCGATCATCGATGTATTAAGCCAAGGTCTATCAATTTGTATCAACGGTAATATGAAAACCTCAATGCGTGATATGATAATGTTTGAACCTCATTACATGATGGCTGTACCATTGATCGTTGAAACCATCTATAAATACTTTGCGCTTGAGATAAACAAACTCAAAAAAGCTGATGAACTAGAAGATTTCATGAAAGGTAAGAGTGGAATTTTTAAAGGTGACAGTGCTAATGAGGCTTTATTCAAAAATGTCCTACGTAAGATTGTTGGTAATAATCTCAAGATGATCGTATGTGGTGGTGCTCATATCTCTGAACAATTAATTCGTAAATTCGATCGATTAGGCATCATTATCTTACAAGGATATGGCATAACAGAATGTTCACCCTTAGTCTCAGTTAATCGTGACAATAATAATCAAATTGGTTCTGTTGGGCGAGTCTTACCCCACTATCAAGTTAAGATTGTTGACAATGAGATCTATGTTAAAGGTACAAGCTTAATGCTTGGTTATTATAAAGACCAAAAACTAACTGATGAAGCTTTTGCGGATGGTTGGTTTAAAACTGGAGATATTGGTCATCAAGATAAACAAGGGTTCTTATATATCACTGGACGTAAGAAGAATCTGATCGTTTTCAAAAATGGTAAAAAAACTTCACCAGAAGAGATCGAAGGATACCTTTATAATATTCCTTATGTAAAAGAAGTTCTTGCCTATGGGGCGGCTGCTGGCGTATCTATTGACGATGTAAAACTTTGTGTGACTATTTATCCCGATCCTATTTTGACACAACAGATGGCATCATATGAGATCTTAGACCTTTTACAAAAAGAGATCGATAAGATAAATACAAAATTACCGGCTTACAAGCAAATCCAAATGGTAAAGATATCAGAAAATTCTTTACCAAAGACTGGTTTAAATAAAATAAAAAGGAGTTAGAAATGCTTACAACGATTCAAAACATCATTACCGAGATCATCGGCCATAAAACGATCACTTTAGAAACAGACTTTATCAAAGATTTAGAATTAAGTTCTTTTGATATCGTTAACATCATTAGTGCCGTTGAAGATAAATATGACATCGTTATCCCAACAAGAGATATTTGGAATATCCATCAAGTTAAAGATGCCATCGCTTATTTACGTGATCATGGCATCAATGAATAAACCGATTGTTTATCTTTTTGACATAACTGATAAGAAGCATCGCTATCAAATAACAAAGCGACTAGTTTTAAAATATTTAAAAAATAACAATATGACGGAGTCTGACTTAATATTGATCACAAATGATCATGATAAGCCATACTTCGAAAATCTTAATATTCACTTCAATATCTCTCACTCTAATGATTTTTGGGTATTAGCGATCAGTGATGAGCAAATTGGTGTTGATATTGAACACATCAGACCCTGCTTAGAAGATAAGATAGCTGAACGCTTCTTTCATAAAGATGAAGCGATATTTTTAAAAGACGATCCTTTAGCGTTTTTTAAGATATGGTCAATGAAAGAAAGCTATGTAAAATATCATGGTTGGGGCATTAACGAGAACTTCTCAAAATTCTCTGTTGTTTCTAATAATAAATTATCAAAAGCAATTGATAATATCAATCTTCATCTTATCGATCTAGATGATCATTATGCACTCACCTTAGCTACCAAGTCTAATGATTATCAATTAATCGATATGCGAATTAATCTTATCGAACTTGATCAAGCTAACCTTAATGATGCTCTCTATTTGATCATGGAGTATGTAAACTTTCTTAACATCGACCTTACTTTTCAAGCGATTGATGATGAACTTGATAAACTAATGGTCACTTATACCCCCCCAAAAGGTTATTTCTTAATCGCTTATATTGATGAACAAGCAGTTGGTTGTGTTGGTATCAAACCCTTTGATAATGACAAGTGTGAGCTTAAGCGATTATATGTCAAAGATGCTTATCGTAATCTAAATATTGCTCAATGTTTAATAAAATCAGCAATAAGACAGGCAAAGACCATGAATTATAAAACTATCTACTTAGATACCTTAGCAAGCCTAAAAGCCGCAGTTCATCTCTATGATAAAATGGGATTTATTAGGATAAATGCCTATTATGATAATCCTTTAGTTAATGTGATCTATTTCAAAAAGGATCTATAAAACATCATTTGATGTTTTTTTTATTGACATACTGTGTATATCTGTATATATTATCTATATACAATTGAAAGGAACACTAATGGATATCATCATCAGTAATCGTAGCGATAAACCAATCTATGAACAAATATACGAGCAGATTAAGAACATGATCATCCATGGGACTTTAGGTAACGGTGATCTACTACCATCAATTCGTAATCTTGCTAAAGATTTAAAGATTAGCGTTATCACGACAAAACGTGCTTATGAAGAGCTTGAGCATGATGGATTCATTGTCACAACTCCTGGAAAAGGATGCTTTGTGGCAGGACTAAACAGAGAGATACTTAAAGAAGGCTTAATGCAAGATGTTGAAGAACATTTAATATCCGCTATCAATATCAGCCAAAAGATCAACCTTTCAAAATCAGAGATGATTGATCTAATCAATTATCTTTATCAGGAGGATTACTAATGTCAGAAATACTTTCAATAAAACAACTTACAAAAACTTATCCAAATTTCACTCTAAATAAGATAAATCTCGACATCCCAAACGGGACAGTCGTTGGTTTGATTGGAGAAAATGGTGCAGGTAAAACGACACTAATCAAATCAATATTGAATATAACTAAGTTTGATAGTGGCTCTATATCGATATTTGGTAATGATCTAGTTCTATATGAGAAGATAATAAAAAATGATATCGGTGTTGTTCTTGATGATGCTTTTTTTGCGGATACATTAAAAATAAAAGATATAATCAAGATTGTTAAGCATTTATATAAAAACTGGAATCAAATAAAATTTGACAATTATTTAACACAATTCAATTTACCTAAAGATCAAGTGATCAAAACATTCTCAAAGGGAATGAAAAAGAAACTAGAAATTGCTGTAGCATTGAGTCACGATCCAAAATTATTGATCCTTGATGAACCCACTAGTGGACTTGATCCAATCGCTAGAAATGAAATACTGGAAATATTACGTGCTTTTATTCAGGATGAACAACACGCCATCTTGATATCAAGTCATATCACTACTGACTTAGAACATATAGCCGATTATATAAGTTTTATCAATAATGGTAATCTCATCTTTACTAAAACCCAAGATGAATTATTAGGTGATTATGGAATCATAAAATGTAATGAGATTGAGTTTAAACAACTTGCTAAGAATGAATATATCGCATATCGCAAAAATACATACAACATCGAAATTCTGACAAATGTTCGACCACTTATAAGCAAAAAATATCCAAGATTGTTGATTGAAAGACCAACGATCGAAGATATCATGATGTTCTATATAAAAGGAGATAAATAATGATTGGTTTGATAATCAAAGATGTGTTGAATTTAAATAGTAATAAACGTATTTTTATCAGTTTATTGATTATGTTTATTTTCTTGGGTTTTTTTGATCAGCAAGGAGCATCGTTGTTAAGTATCTATCTTCCGATACTGTGTCTTATGCTGGCCATATCAACCTTTAGCTATGATGAATATAGTAAATGGGATCGTTATGTTTTAGCATTACCCCTTGATCGCAAAAGCATCGTAGTTGCTCGATATCTATTTTCAATGTCATTATTAGTGCTAAGTTATATCTTAATCATTGTTTTAAAGTTAACAAGAATACTATTGAACAAATCTAATATTGACCTTTACACTATCCTCTTTGAACCGTTAATCACCATCTTTATCATTGTCATCTTTTTAGCTATCATACTTCCAATCATTTACAAATTCGGTGCAGAAAAAGGTCGCATGATAATGATCCTTGTTTCAGTTATAATCGGTAGTGGTGGTTTTATTGTCAACAGTTTAATCGATGATCCAAATAAAATTATCGATATCACAAGTGGTTCTATGTTGTTTTTGCAAACATATGGTTTTTACATTTTAGCAATAGTCAGTGTCATCTTTTTCTTTGTCTCATACAGATTATCTCTTATGTTTTATGCTCATAAGGAATTATAAATAATGATGGCTTTTCTGCCATCATTATCATTTATAGATAGTTATCGTCTTTTTCTTATTAAGGTAATTTAAGAGTGATAATAGCACAGGTAATCCAAATAGTCCTAAAACACCAAACAACTGTGCACCAACAAAGACACTTATTAGGATAACAAGTGGAGGCAATCCAACCTGACTACCTACGATCTTTGGCTCAATCACATTTCTAACTACCGTCACGACTATATAAATAATGCCTAATTGTAACGCAAAAGCAAAATTTTGTTGGATCAAAGTGATAACTATCCACGGTATCATAACTGTTCCCGTACCTAATATCGGTAAAATATCAAATACAGCAATGATCAATGCGATCAATATACTATTACTAATTTTAAATATCGTAAAACCAATCGCTAATTCGATAAATGTTATCAACAAGATCAATGAATATGATTTGACATAACTCCAAAGGATATTGATTATATAATTCTTAATATCAATCGTAATGTCTTTGGTCTTCTTTGAGAATTGCTTTGCGATAAAATCTATTATTTCTTGATAATCAATAGCCATAAATATAGAAGCGATGATCGATACTAAGATACGAATAAATGTATTAGGAAGTGATTTAGCGAAATTAGTGATCAAACTAACAACCCACATAGATACATTGGAAACAGCATTGGCTAAAGTAGACAATATGGAGTTAGCGAAATCATTAACTGCAACGATATAACTTGGGTCAATTTGTGCTAAGTCATTTTGAATATCATTGAACATTACCACAAGATATGGCTCTACATTATTTGTATATATTAGTGGAAACGTCATAAACAAGTCCTTTATTGCCCCAAAAATATTAGTAGCTATCAAAAAGATGATCAATGTCGTAAGTAAATAAGTTATGATCATGACAATGACAGCAACTAATTTTTGATTAAGTTTTAATCTCTTACTTAAATAATTGATTGGTCGATGTAAAAGTGAAGCAACTATCCAGGCTACTACTAAAGGTGACAAGATTGGATACAATTTGCTTAACGCTAAGTAACATAGACCAACAATGATCGCTATATAAAGAAAATCTATAATAAATTTACGTTTTTTCTCTGTATCCTGCATAAAAGAACTCAACCCCTTATAATAAGCATATTATACTTGTTTTTTACGTAAAATCACAGAATATTATCTATTAATACCAACTTTTTATGCTATACTAATGACATTGAGGTAAAAATATGTTGATCGGTTATAATCAAATTTGTATCAACCCCATCAAATCTACCTACCGTGTTGGAATGTTTTCTGAAAGCAACCCTATCTTGAATGTAAGGGGAGATCTTTATGCGCGTTGCTTGCGTTTTAAAAATGACTCTTATAATGTCATTCTTTTAGTGTTTGATTCATTAGCTATCTCAAAAGATATTCAACAAATATTCGAAGAAAAGATAAAGGCAACGATAAACGAAGATGTAACCTTTATTTTCAGTAGTACTCATACGCATTACGCTCCATCATTATGTAATCTTGCCGGTCTAATCAAGGTTGATAAACAGTATTTGGATTACACCTCACGTAAAGTTGCACTAATGGTAAATAATTGTCGACTTGTTGAAAAGGACTTGAGTATCAATTATAGTTGGGAACGCTTTGATCAAGTTGGTCAAACTCGCATTCATAACAAGAGCAACGATAATGTGTATGCTGGTGTGTTAAGCATCTTTGATCATAAGGTGCGTATTGGCAACATTCTTTTCTACAATTGTCATCCAACCACCCCGCAAAATGATGCTAACTACTTTACAAGTGAGTTTCCAGGCAGTGCGATTGAAAAATTAACAAAAAAATATCCAGGAGAGTTCTTCATCTACCTTCAAGGCGCTGATGGAGATATCAGCACAAGATTAAATCGTAAACATACAAAATATGAAGAAGTTACCCGTCTTGGTAATTTAATGAGTGAAGAGTTCAATAAACTGTTAAGATTGAATATTACCAAAGAAAAAGTGCAGATGACGATTGAGGTAAAAAGCTGGCAATTAACGATCGATAATAAGCTCAAAGATATAAATAAGATAAATTTTGATAAACTAGAGGGTTATACCGAAAAAGAAAAAATAGAATTAAAACATGGCATAAAGATGTTAAACCCTGTTATAGATGGTTTTACCCCTTTTAGATCAAAAATCGATCTTTATTTATTAACACTGGGAAACATCAATCTATTCTTTAATCCATTCGAGTTATTTTCTGATTATAACGACCTGATCAATAAAGATAATACCTTATTGGTATGTTATAGCCAAGGTATTCAAGGTTATCTGACACAATTAGACAATAAGCACATCTCTTATGAATGGTTAATCGAAACGCAAACAGAAAAGGATAAGCAGAATGTCGTTGAAGCGATCAAAAAGATCAACAGTTAACCCATTTATTTATAGTAATGATAATCTAAGATATCATAGTTATAGTTATTATTTAAAAGCGAAATACCACCAAAAAGTGTTCAAAGTACCCCTAGACGCTGGTTTTACTTGCCCAAATCGCGATGGTACTTGTGGTTCTGGTGGTTGTTTTTTCTGTGGTGCTAGAGGTAGTGGAGACACGATCGCTAGTACAATGGATCTAAAAGAACAATTTACTCTTGGGAAAAAGATCATGCTAAACAAATGGCCAAGTGGTAAAGCGATTGCATATTTTCAAGCTTTTACAAACACCTACGCTCCTTTAGACAAACTTAAGATCATCTACCAACCATTTATTGAAAATGATGATGTTGTTGAGTTAGCGATTGCAACAAGACCAGATTGCTTAGAACCAGAAAAGATTGAATATCTCTTTAATATTAATAAGATAAAGCCCATAACTATCGAATTAGGTTTACAGTCAATCCATGAAAGTACCATGATAAGCCTAAATCGCAATCACAGTCTAGACTGCTTAGTCAACGCTGTTTTAGCTTTAAAAAAAGCTAACATTAGGACTTGTCTTCATATCATCAATGGATTACCCAACGAAAATACGACAATGATGTTAGATACTGCTAAGTTTGTTGCTAAACTCAATGTTGATGGTATCAAAATTCATATGTTACATATCATAAATGATGCAATACTAGCTGATATTTATCAAAAACACCCTTTTTCATTATTAAGCGAAAAAGAATATGTGCAAACAGTGATCAAACAACTAGAGATCTTACCAAAGAAGATGGTAATTGAAAGACTAACTGGAGACGCAATCAAAGATAGTTTGATCGCACCTATATGGACATTAAAGAAAACGATCGTATTAAATGATATTGCCAAGGAAATGGTTAAACAGGATACTTATCAAGGAAAATATTATGAGGCCAACTAATATAAATAAGATTGCTCATCAATGGATACTAGATAAAATCCCGATCAAAGAAACGGCTATCGACGCAACGATCGGTAATGGTAATGATACTTATTTTTTAGCTAAACACTTTCAAAAGGTTTATGGTTTTGATATCCAAGATCAAGCTTTGATCAATACCAATAGAATGGTCAAAGACCTTAATAACGTTATCCTTATTAAGGATTCTCACCAATTCATGAGTGATCATATTAAAGAAAAGGTTGATCTTATCATCTTCAATCTTGGTTATCTACCAAACGGTGATCCTAGTATTACAACTCAAGCCCCTTCAACTATAGCAGCTATCAAAGATGCCTGTTCATTGTTAAAAACTCATGCTTCATTAATGATCACATTCTATATTGGCCATGCTCAAGGCGCTATAGAGCATGAAA
>JAQUCI010000136.1 GCA_028686295.1 Erysipelotrichaceae bacterium
GTTAAACATGATGTCGCGATTGGTTATAAATTTGATACAGCCATCGTAACTTATCATGATTATTACAACTATGTTCAAACATATGTTAATGGTGTGGAATATCCTGAGATCTTATTTGATGGCTCAGACACCAAAGACTATCACCTAAAACATGGATTACCAATGGGTGCTTTCTTGATCGCCGATGAAGATAAACTAGATCTAGTTCAAAATGGATTACCAGAACTTGATTGGGTAAGAGCTTACGCTCGAGCTCGTGAAACTTTCTCCAAAGGCATTAATAAATCATCAACGATTGAACATGTCTTAGAAGATCTTGGTTTGACTTGGGAGAATGTAATGTCCTTTGGTGATGCGGACAATGACATGGAAATGATCGCTAAAGCTAAAATTGGTGTAGCGATGGGTAATGGTTCTGACAAAGTAAAAGCTAACGCTGACTATGTCACAACAGACTGTGACGATAATGGTGTGTATAACGCTTTGAAACATTATAAACTTATCTAAATACATATATTAAAGATATCATGCAATAAACCTCAATCGATTCAGATTGAGGTTTATTTATATTGCTATATTGTTTACTATCGATTTATAATTTCAAAATCTTTGACACACCAACTACCATCATCGACATAACAATCTTTATCACTAATGGTAATGGTATACATATTAACTCCTTCTTCAATCATACTAACTTCACTTTCTAAACAACTAATCATAACAAGATACTTATCGTGATAAGAACCAACAAATTTTACTGATTTAATGATCGTCTTATTCCATTTACTTTCCTCATTATATTCAAAAGGCATCAAATGGTTATAGGCAAGAATGTCATAATAGGAATGATCAAGTAAAGCTTTTGAAAAGCGATCAAATGTCAATTTAGAATCAGGACTACCAATATAGATACGATTATAATCCATCATGATAAACTGTGAAGTAGATATCTTCATATTACTTGATATTGTAATCTTTTCGATCGTTTCATACTCATATTCATTATCTTTAAATATATACGTAATTTCTGTTTCATTACCAGCCATTTGGTAGTGGTAATCAACAAAGACTAGGTGTCTAAACATATAAGCGAGATACATGGAATTGTCCTCAACGATACTCTTTAAAGGTTCATCCAAACAATCTATATATGCAGAAATATCTTTTTCAACCATACTTTGTACATAACAATCAATCAAGTCATCAACACTATCAAAGTTTTCCTTATTAGTACAACCGTAAAATAGTAATATCATTACAAATGCTAAAATTAAAAATAAGTACGTTTTTTTCATTTTATCACCTTTAAACCTGAAATTTTAATTATCGTCTTTTACGCTTATATTATACACTTTTATTATCATATTCGATACATTTATAATGATATTTTGTTTATTTTAACCATTTATAATTGTGTTTAATATTTCCTTACCTTGCTCATCAAACTAGAACCGATTAACTTAGTACCAAATGAAAAAATCAGCAGATAAATCTACTGATTTTTCTTTAATCTTTAAAATCGATTAATACATTCCCATATTAGGGTTCATTGGTGCTGCTGGTTCTTTTTCTTTGATGATACCAACTGCAGCCTCGGTTGTGATAAATAGACCTGCGATACTTGCTGCATTTAACAAGGCACTTCTTGTAACCTTAGTTGGATCGACTATACCACTTTCAAACATTTCTGTCCATTCACCCTTTAAGGCATCAAAACCATGATTTGATTTTTGTTTCAATTGTAGTTCGACGATGTCGTTACCATCAAAACCGGCATTTTCAGCTATTTGATATAAAGGAATGATCAAACTTTCTAGTACAACGTTTATGCCTTTTTGCACGTCTAGATTGTCATTGGTCAGATCTTGCTTTAATTCACGATATATTTCAGCTAAAGCAGCTCCACCACCGATTACGATACCTTCAGCAACTGCTGCCTTAGTAGCGTTAAGAGCATCTTCAATCTTCAATTTCTTTTCTTTTAATTCGGTCTCGGTCGTAGCTCCAACTTTGATGATAGCTACGCCATTAGTCATCTTGCCTAAGCGCTCAAAGTAGCGTTTTTTATCGTATTCACTAGTAGAATTTTCAATACGTTGCTTAATTTCATCAATTCTTTGTTTGACTGCTTCAGGATCATTAGTACCATCAATGATCGTAGTTGTATCTTTAGCTACTACGACTTTATGTGCATTACCAAGATCATCGATAGTCATATCTTTAAGATCCATATTTAAGTCTTTAGCAAAGAATTTAGCACCAGTCATGATCGCGATATCCTGTAACATTTCTTTTTGATTATCACCAAATCCTGGGGCTTTGGTAGCTACAACGTTAAATGTGCCACGTAATTTATTAACGATCAATGTACTTACTACTTCATTTTCAATATCATCCGCAATGATTAGTAATGCCCGGTTTGCCTCAACGATCTTTTCTAATACCGGTAAAATATCTTGGATGGTAGAGATCTTTTGATCAGTTACCATGATCAAGGGATTTTCCACTTCGACATTCATCTTTTCACGATTTGAAACCATATAAGGTGAAACATAACCTTTGTCATATTGCATACCTTCAACGATTTCAAGGGAAGTATCGAAACCTTTTGATTCATCAACATTGATAACACCATCTTTACCAACTTTATCCATGGCACGAGCAATAATATCTCCGATTTCACTACTACCTGAGGATACTGTCGCTACACTTGAGATATCCGTATTAGTTTCAACTTTGTGTGATTTCGCCAATAAGTGTTCAGCAACTTTCCTACTGGCTATTTCAATGCCTTCACGTAATAATACAGGATTACTACCTTTTTCAACAGCTCTGATACCTTTATGGATCATTGCTTGGGCTAATACGGTAGCTGTTGTTGTACCATCACCAGCAGCATCATTGGTATTATTAGCTACCTCGATAACT
Organism: Erysipelotrichaceae bacterium; assembly: GCA_028686295.1. Lineage (GTDB taxonomy): Bacteria > Bacillota_I > Bacilli_A > Erysipelotrichales > Erysipelotrichaceae > JAQUCI01. Next base: position 2,932 of record JAQUCI010000136.1, read on the forward strand.
AATTTAGCTCCCATGTTTTCAAATGGATCGTCTAACTCGATCTCTTTTGCGATAGTAACACCATCATTAACGATAAGTGGTGAACCATATTCTTTATCTAGCACTACATTGCGTCCCTTAGGGCCCATCGTTGCTTTTACGGCATCAGCTAGATAATCAACACCTTTGATCATTGCATCTCTTGCTTCTTTTGAATATAGAATTTTCTTGCTCATATATTATCCTCCTTACTCGATTACTGCTAAAATATCATTTTCTGCAATTATCAGATACTCCGTTTTATTTAACTCCACTTCTGTACCACCATAACGCTTAAAGACAACTCTTGCACCAACACTAACACTAGGTGTCACTAGCTTTCCATCGACCATTTTACCCGGTCCAACAGCTATGACCTTCCCTACTGAAGGTTGATCTTTCGCCTTTTCTTGTAAGACGATGCCACTTGCTGTTTTTAATTCTTGTTTTTCCTTTTCTAATACTACATTGTCAAATAACGGTTTTAACATTCAATTGCCTCCTATTCTTTATTTTAGCACTCATAAACACAAAGTGCTAACTACTATTATTATAACCCTAACTACTAAGTTGTCAATAACTTAAAACTTATTTTTTGATGATCATTGTTAT
>JAQUCI010000137.1 GCA_028686295.1 Erysipelotrichaceae bacterium
AAAGTAGTCTCGCTGTTTAAAACTATGAAGAAGCTTTAGTTTATATGATGATCATTCCATTATCAAATAATACATATGATGGAGTCAATCGTTTTGATAGTAGTACGATAACACTAAACAGAATTATCGACGAGAAAACAATCATTACTAAAATTGTATCAGAGCCACAAGACATCATTGCTTATCGACGGGTTGATGAAAACAAAGTATTGTTACTTTCAAATTCCAGCAAAAAGATGTCTTATATTGTCGAAATAAAATAGTAATATATTTATATAGTTGTGTTTAATCAAAGACACTCTCAAGTGAGATTCTTTTCTTATCAACATCAACTTCAAGTACCCGTACTTTGATGATATCTCCAACCTTGCACTTTGTTAATCAAAAAGGTGAATAATTCATATTTAAATATCTAATTTGCTATTTGACAAGCGAAAATATATCATATATGATAAATATAGATATTTAAACAATGTAAATCACCAATAATTACTCTAATCATTTATTAATATTTATAATCAAATTGTACAAAAGGTAGGAATGTTTAGCTGTTTGTCTCGTAAATTGAATAGATTACGATACATGATAATCAACAATTGATTTATTTTATATTGAAGAGTTGATTGAAAGAAGGAGCTTGAATCATTGTTATAAACAAAAAGTATTTTGGACTTCTTTTAGTAACTTGATCATCATTTAAATATAGGGATTGTGATTTATTCATTTAAGGAGGAACAAATGATAAAAGTTATTTTAAACTATATCACAGATGATTGAAATCAATTCTATTAAAGACGACTAAAGTCAGATATTTATCAGAAAAAATAGATTCATGTATCAGTTTGGTGCGTTTAAAACTGACGATTTTCTTTGAGATTCGATATTAAAATATACAGTATTGTATTTCATTCAATTTGTTATGTAATTAACACAATATCATCAATACGACAATCGATTCCAAATAAAAACTATTACTCAGCCGCTTAGTTTTATCATATATAGAAAGAAATGGTTGAAATGAAAAATATTCGATTGTATAAAAAAATCACAAGATGCGTAATATTGGTTTCTTTTTTTCTCGTAGGTAATTTTACGAAAATTCTTGCATATCCCACAACTCACACTTTAGCGGTGGCAAATTTAACACAATATAACGCATTTATGTGTTGGGCAGCGGATTCAGCAGTAATCCTGCAATATCATGGTACTTCAGTAAGTCAAATTGATTTTGCAAAAAGTGTTAAAGGAGAATATGATTGGGGATTTTACGCTAATTTTTCTGAAGTGCAATTTGGGTTTTCAAATTATGGAAAAACATCAACAATATATAACTCATATTTATCATTTACTAATACTAGACAAGAAATCTATCCAAACTATCGACCATTTATAGCCGGTCTTCATTCTAATAGAAGTGATTACTCTAACCATATGGTTGCAGTTAAAGGTTACACTATATTATCAGACAATTATGTTAGATATATGGACCCTTTCTATGGAACAACTTATACAAAACTTTATTCGTCATTCGTAGGGAATTCATCGACTAATTATAATTGGAGTCAAACATTATACAACATTCATTAGGAGGCAATAATGAAAAAAATAATAGTACTCATAATTATTTCGATATTGATATTACCAATAGTTGCTATTCCGGCGCAAGCTGATAGAGATGAAAACATCAATTTAAATGAGATTAGCAAAATAATCAATGAAGAGATAGTTATTTATACGAAGGAATTTATCGAATCCGAATATCCTTCGCTTATGGATGATAATAAGGATATTGATAATCTAGTAATTAGCGAAGGACGTATCGTGTATGATCTTGATATTGATCAAGCGCTTACTGATAATAAAACACGCTTGTCAACAATGATTTATGATTCAGATATTACTTATTACATATTCTATACTCTACTAGATGGTGAAGCTGGTATATATCTTCAAGTTGATAACCAAGATGGAGGTTTTAAGGTTACGTCGATTGGTGGGTTAGCTAAAAACTTTCAAACTGCTGAGCAGATCATGCAAAGAATCTGTGATAATGAAAATGAAGAACTAAATTACAAAGTCTATTCCTTAAACTTCTTCTTCAATGATTATCTAATGGTATATGAGAAGAATGGTCAAGAGTATATTATTCCCTTTGGCAGTAATGCCTTAGATTCATCTTATCTACAGGTAAGTGATTATCGTCAATTGCCTACAGCAAACACAATCATCAAAGAATTAAAACAAAAAACAATAGAGTTACAAGAAAGAATCAAAGAAGAATGTGGTGATCAAGAATGCTATGGTGGGGGAGGTATAGTATTAACTACACAAGCTACTGCTTTAAGTATGATCAATGATAATAAGACTGATGATTATACAACTCTGTTTTTAGTTACTGCTTTTTTTTCTATTGCGATTCTCACTGTTGCATTCTATACTATCAAGCATAGAAAAAAACGCCCAATCACTACCAATAATAAACTAGATTGATATCTGATTAAGAAAAAAATGGGTTTATTTATCAGACTGTTAACTTCTTATGTCAACAGTCTTTTTTCAGTTGCTAAAATTGTATCAGAGCCACAAGACATCATTGCTTATCGACGGATTGATGAAAACAAAGTATTGTTACTTTCAAATTCCAGCGAAATGATGTCCTATATTGTCGAAATAAAATAGTAATATATTAATATGTTGTGTCTAATCAAAGACACTCTCAAGCGAGATTCTTTTCTTATCAACATCAACTTCAAGTACCCGTACTTTGATGATATCTCCAACCTTTACAACATCTAGTGCTCTTTTAACGAAGTTTTTAGATAGTTTAGAAATATGTACTAAGCCATCTTGGTGAACGCCAATATCCACAAAAGCACCGAAATCGGCGACGTTACGAACCGTACCAGTTAAAACCATACCCGGCTTTAGATAAGTAATATCTAAGATATCCGTTCTTAAGATGGGCTTAGGTAGTTCATCACGCGGATCTCTTCCGGGTTTTTTTAGTTCAAGGACTAAGGTATTTAAAGTCAATACGCCGGTGTTGAGTTCTTTAGCTAGTTTTTCTAAGCCATACATGGTGATCTTATTATCGATCTCTTGTAGTTTGTGTTCTTTAACATCTAAGATACTATAACCAAGCTTTGCCAATAAGGCTTTGGTTAGATCATATGATTCAGGATGAACAGCGGTATTATCGAGAAACTCATCACTGGCGTATACGCGTAAAAAACCAGCACATTGGGTAAAGGTCTTATCTTTAATACCAGGAACTTTCAATAGGTCAAAGCGGCTTTTAAAGGGTGTCTTCACTCGATAATCAACGATCTTATCGGCTACCTTGGCATTGATTCCCGCAATATGACTTAAAAGGGCTTTTGAGGCACTGTTTAATTCAGCGCCAACGGCATTAACACAGCTTTCCACAACACCATCAAGAGAAGTACTTAGTTGTTTACTATTCATATCATGTTGGTATTGACCAACACCGATGGCTTTGGGATCAATCTTAACCAGCTCCGCTAAAGGATCTTGCAAGCGTCTGGCAAT
>JAQUCI010000023.1 GCA_028686295.1 Erysipelotrichaceae bacterium
CGATTTAGAAAAATCCAACTATATCTTGATCAAACGCAATCTAACTCAGTTAGTCCAAACCACACTTGATATCAGATTCGCCTACCTAATGGGTATAAGAGATGAAAAACTGGTGTTTTTGATAGATTCGGAGTTGCCCGACTCATCTAATTATTCTTATCCTGGGCAAACCTATACTGATTCTGACGATGTTGTCAAAACATTTTCAACAAAAGAATCGACGATGACAGGACCTACAACCGATCGCTGGGGTACTTGGTACAGCGCTCTAATACCTATTTTTGATACAAAAAATAATGAAGTAGTTGCCGTTTTTGAGCTTGACTTCCCGGCTAGAGAATGGCAATTAAACTTATGGAATCAGATGATCCCTGATATGATCATTACAGTACTTTTTATATTATTCATAATCGCTTTATATCGTGCTGCCTATCATTATTTCAATCTTAAATTGCTAAGTGATAAGACAGCTATTAATGAAGCACTATATCACAGTGTATTTGATCAAGCCCCAGTAGGGATAGCACTTGTCAATGACAAACGATTCGTATCGAAATCCCAGTTTGGCAATGTGAATATGAACCCAAAATTTGAAGAGATCCTCGGTAGGTCAAGCCAAGAACTAAGTGATATTCAGTGGTCAGATATAACTCATCCCGAAGACCTACAAAAAGACTTAACAAAATTTGCCCAATTCAAAACTGGCAAGATCAATGGATATTCAATGACAAATAGATTCTTACGACCTGATGGATCATATATATGAACAAATATGAAGATTACGCACTTTTTAGATGAACTTACCGATAATCCAATGCATATATGTTTGCTTGATGATATAAGCGCTGAAAAAAGGTCGCTGATTCATTGAAAGAAAGCGAGCGAAGTAAATCAATACTGCTTTCCAATCTGCCAAAAATGGCTTATCGATGTAAGTTAGACCGAAATTGGACAATGGAGTTTGTTTCTGCAGGATGTTATTAACTAACAGGCTATCCACCCAAAAGTTTTATCAATAATCGCGACTTATCATTTAACGATATAATAGCACCTGAATATCGTGATCAAGTTTGGAACGAATGGAATCTTTCTCTAAAAAAAACCAAACATTTAAATTAGAATACGAAATACTGACTGCAAGTGGGAAAAGAAAATGGGTCATCGAGATCGGCAAGTGTATATTTAACAAAGATGACGAGATCGAAGCACTTGAAGGTATCATTCTCGATATTAATAACCGCAAAAAAGCTGAACAATTAATTATGTATAATTATGAACATGATAGTTTCACTGGTTTATATAGCCGAAGTTATCTTGATAACCTTTTAATACACGATCACAACAAACAAAAATTCATAAAAAGAGCTTTTATGAGCATTAATCTAAGTACAGTACAAGCATTGAGCTTAACATATGGGTACAATTACACCCAAGAGTTTATTAAAAATATAGCGATTGTATTAAACAAATATTCCACAGAAAATTACATTCTTACCCGCTCATTTGAAAATCGCTTTGTCTATTATATAAAAGGTTATAAAGATAAAGACGAACTTATGAAATTTAGCCAACAGATTGCCAACGATCTGAAACAAATACTAGCGAGTGAACGTATTGGAGCTAGTATCGGTATCTTTGAAATCAATTCGGACCAAGAGCTTGATTTAAATCAACTTTCCAAAAAAGTTTTGATCACATCAGAAAAGGCAATCGAACTTGAAGAAAATGAAATTGGAATTTGTTATTACGATAAAAAAATCGAACAAGAGATCGAACAAGAAGAAATAATCAAACGTGAATTAACTAATATAACATCCTTAACGGAATATGAAGGACTCTATCTTCAATATCAACCAATATTTGATCTTAAGACTAATAAGATCAGTGGATTTGAAGCTCTAGCTCGTTTAAATACAAGAGAACTTGGGCAGATACCACCCGCAATCTTTATCCCTTTAGCCGAACAAACAAAATTGATCGTTTTATTAGGATGGATCATCACATCCAAAGCTTTTGATTTTTTCAACAGATTAAAAAGCCTCGGATTCAACAACACCAATATATCAATTAATTTTTCGATCATTCAATTAATGAAAGATGACTTTATCGATAAGCTATCTGAGATGATAAATATAATGCAGATTGATCCCCATAATATCGGTATTGAGATCACCGAATCCGTATTTACTTCTGGTTATGATGATATAAACATTATAATGAAACATTTGAAAAATCTTTGATTCACAATTGCGATTGACGACTTTGGTACAGATTATTCCTCACTTTCACGCGAGCGAGAACTGAATATTGACGCAGTTAAGATTGATAAATACTTTATCGATAAGCTTATATCATTAGATAACGACAAAGATATAACAAGCGACATCATCTCTATTGCACATAAATTAGGTCATTATACCATAGCCGAAGGAGTTGAACACGAAGAACAAAGACAATATCTCATTAATAATGGATGCGATAAAATTCAAGGATATTTGATTGGAAAACCACTTGATGAAGTTGATGCGATCAACATGCTTAAAAGTGCACTAAATCAAACTATTAACAAATAAAATTAAAAAATATTGGCGTTATTTAGTATATGTCCTACTGAGCCAATATTTTTTGTTTATTATCTTTGATCACATTTATGTTCAAATTATTATCATTTATGCCAATCTATAACAACACAACGGTATTCTTCTTTTTCATACATCAAACCATGATATGCTCTTTCAATCTCTTCAGGCTTGATAATATGACTGATAATCTTTTTGGCATTGATCCTTCTATCATAAATACGCTCTGTGATCATTTTGAAATCACGTTCAACACAAATTCTTGAACCTTCTTTCTCATACAAAGGATTTAGGTTGTTAAAAGCACCCATCACTTTGATCATCTTCATGTGGATGTGATTTAAGATACTGGTCACATTTGTAGTATAAGCAGCACGTGGTGATCCTAGTAATACAACTTGACCATGAAGTCCTGTTGCCAAAATCACGTTTTCAATTGCTTGAGAAACACCCGTAACATCAACTCCAATATCAACTCCTCGACCATTTGTCATTTTCTTCAGTTGCTCCACTTGTTGATCAGCTGCGCAATCAAGTACTTCTTTAATTCCTAGATCTTTAGCCAACTGACATCTACTAACGACAGGATCAACTGCGATAACGCGTGCGCCTAACTCTTGATACAACAATGCAGCCATCATACCGATAGTACCTAAACCAAATACGGCTAGTGTATCACCAAGTTTAATGTCAGTTGCATTTACACCATTCATCGCTACCAGTCCCAAACAAATTAAGCTGGCTTCACTATCATCCATATCTTCTGGTATCTTAAATATTTTTGGACCTTGTGTTTTGTCGCTACGACTAAAACGATTTACTGATGCATGTCTTCCGGTGTAAAAAACCTTATCACCTATCTTTAGATCTTCTAAACCCTCTCCTTTTTTCACTACCGTGCCAATTGACGAATACCCAGGCCTAACTGGATAACTAAAACCTTCTTTGATCGCAAAAACCCTTGATAACTCAGTTCCAGCACTAATCAAACTCGTGCTTGTCTCTATGATCGCTTCATTTGGTTTCAATTCAGTCGTATCGATCTGTTCAGTTTGAATCTCAGCCTTACCTTTCGCTGTGATGATCACAAATTTTGATAACATGATTTCCCCCTTATCGTTAATTATCAACTATATATCCTTTAAGATCATAAGCACTAGCCTCAGTGATTCGCACAAGATAAAATTCACCAAATTTTAATGCTTTATCATCTGATCTTACATATACTATCCCATCAACTCCATCCGGAGCGCTATATATACTACGCCCTCGATAATAATCCTTGATCTGATCATGATCTTCAATCAATACTTGTAAATGTGTATTTATTAATCGTTGATTATTCTTAGCTACTACTTCTTGTTGTAGTCGCATTATCTCGTCTAATCGCTTTTGTTTTAAACCATCTTCTATATTATCATCTAAATCATATGCTGGTGTATCTTCTTCATGCGAATAAGTAAAAGCCCCGAGTCTATCCCAACCTATCTTCTTGATCAATTCAAGCGAATCAACATGATCACTATCTTTTTCATTAGGATAACCAACGATCAGTGTTGTTCTTAATACCGGTTGAGCAAAGGTATTTCTTATGATACTTATCATATTCATTATATCACTTACACTACCTCGACGATTCATCGCTTTAAGCATTCGATCACTACCATGTTGAATAGGTATGTCAAAGTAAGGCAATACTTTGCTTGAGGTTTTCATTGTTTTTATCAATTCAGGATAAATTTCATCGGGATACATATACAATATCCTTATCCAAACAAATCCTTCAATTTTATCAAGTTCTTTTAATAACTCATGAAGATGATATTTTTGATCGATATCATAACCATAATAAGTAGTATCTTGAGCGATCAGAACAAGTTCCTTCACACCCTTTAAAGCCATCATCTTAGCCTCTTCAATGATAATATCAGAACTTATTGACCGATAAGATCCCCTAATCAAAGGTATAGCACAATAAGAACAACGATTGTTACACCCTTCAGCTATCTTTAAATAAGCTATCCAAGGCTTTGTCGCATAGACGCGTTGCGCTTTACCATAATGATGAAAATCTTGTTCAAATAACTGCGTAAAGATACGAGGAAGATCATCATATTCATCAATCGTTATGAAGCGATCAACTTCAGGCAGACTATTCTTAAGATCACTTAAATACCTTTGCACAAGACAACCAATGACTACTAGATAACGGCATTTATCTTGTTTATGTTCAGCCATTTCTAAAATGGTATTGATACTTTCTTCTTTTGCGCTATTAATAAAACCACAAGTATTGATAATGATGACTTCAGCTTTTTTAGGATCATCTACCAACTGATGATCATTCGCCAAGATTAAGCTCATTACTCTTTCAGAATCCGATAGATTCTTCGAACATCCTAAAGATACAAATCCAAATTTCATATTAATTTCCTAATCTTCAGTTCATGAAGAAACTGTTCTTTTTCGATTTGTCCATGATGTTGTTTCATCTTGATATTCGGCTTGATATTACCATGAAAATCACTGCCACCTGTAATCAAACAATCTAGTTCTAATGCCAAGTCTTTATAGAAAGCTATTTGTTTTTGATCATGATAAGAAGTAAAAACCTCAATACCATCTACTTTTTCTTTCATGATATCCCTAACTATTTGATCATTATAACCAAAGTTCTGTCCAGGATGAGCTAGTACCGCAAACCCTCCTGTATCCTTTATCATCTTGATAGCTTCATCAAGTAAGGTAACCTCTTGTAATGGTACATAAGCCGGTTTTCCTTGAGCCATTAAGTCCCAGAAAAAATTAACCAATGGCATATCACTGCGATTTCCACCTGGAAAGTATTCTTTTAAGATTGGATGATCCCTATTGTGGTCATCTTCAAGTAATAATGAACATACCATCTCTCCATTGATGATATTCCCATTTGCTTTCTCAATCAAATAATCTGCATCAATCTCAACATTAAGATGATCATTCAACTTAGCAACAACTTGATGAAAGATATCATTATAATTTTTAACTATCTTGCTAAATCTTTTTTCCCAGATTGGATCTAAATGGTCTATGCCATAACCTAATACATGAAGATCTATCCCTTGATATTGACAAGATATCTCGATACCTGTCAAATAACTCATATCGTAATCTTTGATCATTGATAAAGCATCATGATTGGCTAAGGCACGATCATGATCGGTTATCGATAATAAAGCGATTTCGTTAGCTTTAGCTATATCTAATAACTCTTTTACTTGATACTGTCCATCATCACTATATATGCTATGAATGTGCAAATCGACGTTATTCATTTTTGTTCTCCTTGAGTATTGTTGCTTGTATCTGCATTTTATCATATTAACAATTTACAGACAATGAAACCAATGGCACATTAATTTTCGTAAATAGTTGTTGACAATGATAAAGTTGTGGTTTATGATTACAACCATAAATCTAAGACCAAGAGAGTAGATGTAAGAATTTAGACAGCGAGTTAAGATAGAGTGGAAGCTTAACCTAAAAGACAACATTGAAACGCACTTGCAAGATGCTTACTGGAACAAAGTATAGTAAGACGTATGATCCAACGTTATGGATGAGGTGGCTCATAGAATATATGAACAAGTAGAGTGGTACCGCGCTAATAACGTCTCTTAATGAAGACGTTTTTTTATTTTCAGATAAAGGAGAAAATCATGAAAAAAATAATCACATATCTCATTATTACTTTAATCACTATTTCATTATTTGGTTGTAGCAACCAAAGTGAAACCCCAGCAACAAGTTGGCTTGATCAACTACAATCAGAAGATACAATCATTATTGGTATATCTCCTGATTATCCACCTTTTGAATCCTTGACTACTGATGGGACAATCGAAGGTTTTGATATCGATATGATCAACACCTTGATCACTTATCTTGAAGAGAATATTGAGTTAGAATTTGCCCAAATGGAATTCTCAACGATCGTTTCAGCCGTTCAAAGTGGTCAGGTAGACATCGGTTTAAGTGGCTTTACTTATGATGCCGATCGCGACGTTATCTTCTCAACGCCGTATCTTGCAAGTGCTCAAGTAGTACTAGTTAAAAATGACAGTACTATCACCAACACTAGTGATCTAAAAGATAAGACCATTGGTGTCCAATTAGGAACAACCGGACAAGAAGCAGCTGAAGCAATCGCAGATACTAAAGAGATCGTATTATTCAATGATACACAAATTGGCCTTGAAAGTTTAAAAAATGGGATCGTTGATGCTTTTGTGACCGATCTTGCAGTTGCTAAAAACTATGAGTCAACCGGAGATTACGCTATTTTGGATGAAAAACTATTAGATGAGAGTGTTTCGATCATCATTAAAAATGGCAATGAACTGCTAGCTGATAAGATCAATGAATTGATCGAACAATTCGTTGAATCAGCTGATTATCAAACTCTTGTTGAAAAATGGGGCGTATAGGGCATAATGTCGATCTTCGCAAAGATCATCACGGTTGAAAATTTCATATACCTTATCGATTGTGCTAAAAACTCGCTGATCCTAGCTATCATATCAGTAATCCTTGGCTTGTTCATTGGCACGATAGTTGCCGCATGCAAGATAAGTAAGATTAGAATATTACGTTATCTAGCTAATATCTATGTTGAATTCATTCGTGGGACGCCAATGTTGTTACAACTGTTGATCTTCTTCTTTGGGCTACCTCAACTTATCCCAAACTATGCTAGTTTATCCTTTTCAACTCAAGTCTTTATTGCTGGAGTCGTTGGGATGAGCATCAATTCTGGCGCATATAGTGCAGAATTGATCAGAAGTGGCATCCAATCAATCGAGGCAGGTCAATGGGAAGCTGGTAAATCCTTAGGCATGTCGTATTTTAAGATCATGCGCTTGATCATATTACCACAAGCCTTTAAACGGGTCATTCCGCCAATGGTATCTGAATTTATTGTTTTGATCAAAGATTCGTCTTTAGTCTCATCAATTGGTGCCACAGAATTATTAAAGGGATCTCAGATAATTGGTAGCCGTTACTATAATTATATAATCCCATTATTTATGGCAGCTTGTATCTATTTGATAATAACCTTAACGATATCATATTTTGCGAAGAAGCTGGAAAAGAGGTTTCAGATATATGATTAAACTTTGTAACATTTATAAGCAATTTCCTAATGTACAGGCATTAGATGACGTTAGCTTGCAAATCAACGAAAAAGAGATAGTCTGTTTGATCGGTCCAAGTGGTAGTGGCAAAAGTACCCTGTTAAGATGTATAAATGGACTAGAAATTCCTGATAAAGGCCAAGTATTTATCGAAGATGAACTAGTTGATTACAAAAACGAAAAACAATTACGTGCCTTACGACAAGAGATGGGCTTTGTATTTCAACAATTTAATTTGTTTCCACATAAAAAAGTAGTTGAAAATATAACGCTCGCTTTATTGGAAGTATTAAAAAAAGATGAAGAAAGCGCTAATTCTATCGCTTTAAAACTCTTAGATCGTATAGGATTAAAAGATAAAGCTAACGAGTATCCAAGTAAATTATCAGGAGGTCAAAAACAACGTGTAGCAATCGCCAGGGCACTAGCAATGAACCCTAAGATCATGTTATTTGATGAACCGACTTCAGCACTTGATCCAGAAATGGTAAAAGAAGTATTGACGGTAATGAAAGAACTAGCTCACGAGGGTATGACAATGATCGTTGTTACTCATGAAATAGGCTTCGCAAAAGAAGTTAGTAATCGTGTCATTTTCATGGATGAAGGCAAAATAATCGAAAGTGGATCACCGAACGTCATATTTAATGAACCAAAACATGAAAGAACTAAAACATTTTTAAGCAAAGTATTATAAAAGACAGCGAATGCTGTCTTTATTCTTGTTTGAATTGATACCCACATTCAGGACAGAATGTTACGTCCTCTGGTAGTGTTTCATGGCATGATGGGCACTGTTTAGTTTGGGGTTCTACAACTGTTTTTTCAACTACAGCCTCATCTGCTCTTTGACCACATTCTGGGCAGAATTTAGCATTTGGTTTTAACTCAGTACCACACTTTTTACATTTTAATGGTTTTACTTCAGCGTTCTTAATACGATTTATTTCTTCTTCCATTTTTAATATTATCTCTTCTGATTCTTTAATCTTTCCGCAAAGTTCAACCACTTCTGGTTCTAATACTGTTCCATTACGATATTGTTCAAAAACAATCTCTCCAATACGTGACCTTAAATTATTGATCACACTCTTTTCAGCATTTATCTTTGCTGAAATTTTTGATGTTTCCACCACATCCGATGCTTTCTCTGTTAAATTCTTAACACCTTCACCAATCTTATCAAAAATCGACATTTCATTCTCCTTTCAAAATTTGATCATGAAACTGTTTGTGATCTCACAAACAGCAACTACTAAGACTATTATTATTTTTCTTCTTATCTAACTTAATAATAAATCATGTAAGCGCTTTTAGCAATCAATATCGCAATTCTTTTATTCTTTATTAATAAATTTAAAAACTATTTACTACATAAACATGTGTGTTTTGATTTGATTTTTCTACTAATTATCATTGGTCTATTTTTTATGATTTTTTTATAAATTCATCTTGGTAATAAATAATGTTTGTGCTATAATAAACAGGCGGTGACCAACATAGCCATTACAATGGACTGTCGGTTCATTCCCACCATTAATTATATGGCGGAATAGCTTAGTTGGCTAGAGCGTTCGGTTCATACCCGAAAGGTCGTGGGTTCGAGTCCCACTTCCGCTACCAATTGTGGAAAACGCGGACCCTTAGCTCAGTTGGTCAGAGCTACCGGCTCATAACCGGTTGGTCGTAGGTTCGAGTCCTACAGGGTCCACCATTAATTTGGAGGAATACCCAAGTGGTTGAAGGGTCCGGTCTTGAAAACCGGTAGGTCGGGCGACCGGCGCCTGGGTTCGAATCCCAGTTCCTCCGCCAAACAAACATCTATAAATCCAAACATATCGCGGGGTAGAGCAGTCTGGTAGCTCGTCGGGCTCATAACCCGGAGGTCGTTGGTTCAAATCCTTCCCCCGCAACCAAGTGGTTCCGTAGCTCAGTTGGTAGAGCAGTGGACTGAAAATCCACGTGTCGTTGGTTCAATTCCGACCGGAACCACCACTTAACAAAATAGCTTACAAGGATCCCTATGGGTCCTTTATTATTGCATTTATGGCGATAAATGATATTATGTTCACAAAAGCAAATGGAGAAGTAATATGTACTATAAGAAACTGATCGGTGATAAGGTATATCTATCACCAATGGCTATTGAAAATGAAGTAAAGATCATAACTAAATGGTTTAATGAAGATGAAGAGATCGCCGCCAATAATGGTTTTATCCAAAGTGTCATCAGTGAAGATACTACTAAAACAATGTTACAGTCGTGGTCTGAAGGTGATTGTTCGTTATCGATCATAAAAATAGAGAATGATGAGTTCATTGGCCATATATCTTTGTTTAATCCTAAGAAATACGAATTAGGTGCAACAATGGGTATCTACATAAACAAAGAAAACCGTTTTAAAGGTTATGGTAGTGAAGCCATCAAGCTATTACTTAGTTATGCTTTCGATGAATTAAATTACCATTTTGTTCGCGTTGAGGTCTTCGCATATAATCAAGACGCGGTTAAGACCTACGAAAAATGTGGATTTAAACAAGTCGGTAAATGGCGCCAATCACGCTATCATCATGGTGTTTATCATGACATTATCTTGATGGATATCATAAAGGATGAGTTTATATGATCAAAAAATGTACCGATAAAGAATCAAAAAAGTTACTATCTTACCTATATCAAAATAAAGAAGGTAATCTTTTTATCATTGGCGATATTTATAATTTTGGTTTTAACACTGATTTTCAACATATATTTATCGATGAAATCGATAATGATATTAATTCAGTGTATCTTGTTTATCGTGATAGTTTAGTGATTTCTTCTTATAGCGAAAATATTGATAATGCCTTTATTAAAAAATTGATAAAACAATACGATATCAAGATCGTAAATGGCTTAAAGAATATCATCGATAAAGTAGTGATCAAATATAAAAAACGCGAAGACTGTTTTTTCGCAAAAATGGAGAATATCAATAAGATGGTTGATACCGATTTAGTTAGTTATGCAAATTATGAACAATTACCTCTAATCGCCAATACAAGAAAGCAGGTTTTTGAAAGTAGTCGTGATGAATTAGACTCTTTACAAACTGATTTTATTAAAAAAAGTGGACGAACCGCAGCCATCTTTTTAGACTCATTAGCTGTGAGCATGGCTTCATCAACCGCTGAATGCGATGGTTTAGCTATGATCGTTGGTGTAGGTACTTTACCTGAATATCGTAATAAAGGCTATGCTTCTATGTGTATCACTAAGTTAAGCAATGATCTACTCATTGAACAAAAGATCCCCTGTCTTTTCTACAACAACCCTTCTGCTGGAAGAATCTATAAAAACCTCGGTTATCAAGATATCGGTTTTTGGTCGATGCTTAGGCTTTAAATGATGACCAGATTTGTTTGATCAGATAACTAATGATAATACCGATCATACCTCCAAAAGTATTGGTAATGATATCAGTAATGTCAAATGTTCGACAACTAGCTAAGAAAGCTGACATAAACAATTGGAGAGACTCGATACTAAAACTAAACAATAAAGCCATCATGATGATATTTGATGGTTTTTTATCATATATTAAAGGATATAAAACCCCAAATGGGATTAACATGATCACATTTAAGACAATTTCCCTAATTGCGTAAGGTCTGTTTTTAATAAGGTCAATAAACGGTAAAAAATTACCGTACGAAAATAATGATGATCCTGGCAGATGGAATCCTGCAGTTATATTGATCGGTAATAGAGTAACATCAATTACCAAGCAAACATAAATATAAAACAAAGTCCTTAAGATCAATTTGTTTTTGAATCGCCATTTTCGCCAAAAAAGGCCAAAATATATTAAGATCATCAATAGATATGTAAATGTCGTACTCACAATAACTCCTTCAATCAGTAATTAAAATATCATAAGTATATATAATTGTCTCTAGCTTTCACTATTTTATCAGATAATTTTCTAAATGTTACTTATTATATTTAACATGATAAAATATAATAAAATGGAGGTTTTATTAAGATGAAAAAACTTGGGCTTTTTATCGGATTTGATCTGATTGGTGAAGAACAGCTTTCAAATATCCAAAAAAAACTTTACGATCAAGGCTTTTCAGGAAAACAGACCAAAAGTATGCCTTTTCATATATTGGCTGAGATATTTGATGAAGATCAAAAATCATCCTTAATCGATAAAATGCTGAAACTAGAACATAAACAATCTGAATGTTCGTTATTTGTAGATAAGGTCATCGTTGAAAATGATCAACTATTCTTACACTGCGAAAATAATGATCGTCTTAACTGCTTACTAACTGATTTTAATATAAATCTAAATGATATTAGGATCTTATTGCTTGAAGATGATCACGATCATATCCTTAACGCTCATAAGTTTCTTAACACACTATTTAAGCCTTTTAAACTATATGTAGATAATTTACACTTGTATGTGATCGATCCGGCATTTTTGATCTTATCGATCAAACTAACTTAATACTTGTGAATAAATTAACTGTTCATTTTAATTGACTAAAAACTAGGTTATAGATATATTAAACATAACACTTAATTTTAGGAGAATGATCATGCACGAACAAGTATTAGAAATTATAAAAGACAAACAGCTTACTTATGCTCAACAATTGTTAGCGCTTGCGCGTTATGCCGAGAATCTAGATCAAACGATCCAGCTATCCGCAGAGCTTATCCAAGCAAAAAAAGATGGCGTATTATGTGATCTTAATGAAGGAACAGCTCCTTATCGCCCTCGTTATATAATTCCTGATTATCAATTGCTTATGGAAAAGGGCTCTAATTTTTTACAACTTGATGCTCCAACTGACTTATGGGAAGCATGCAATTCTTTATTGATCATGTACAAGCATGTACCTTCGATCACATCATTCCCTGTATATCTTGGTAATCTTGACGAATTATTAGAACCGTTTGTCTTAAAGATTGATAAAGATGAAGCGAAAAAATGCTTAAGACTATTTTTGATCAATATTGATCGAACACTCACTGATAGTTTTGTTCATGCCAATATCGGACCAAAGGCTTCTTTGACTGGTGAGTTATTATTAGAATTAACACAAGAGATAAACGCAGCCATCCCCAATCTTACTTTAAAATACGATCCGCAGATTACCAGTGATGATTTCGCGATCAAAGCTGTTTCTTGCATGTTAAAAGTAGCTAAACCATCGTTTGCTAATCATAAGATGTTTACAAAAGAGTGGAGCGAGAAATACGCTGTCGCTTCTTGTTATAATGGTCTGACTATTGGTGGTGGCGGGTTTACCTTGCCACGTATACGTCTTTATGAATGTGCAAAGAAAGCTACTGATATTAATGACTTCTTTGAGCGTGTATTGCCATATTATGTCAAACTTCAACTAAAAGAAATGGATGATCGAGTAAAATTCCTGGTTGAAGAAAGCAACTTCTTTAAGAGTAATTTTCTAGTTACCGAAGGTTTTGTCCATGTAGATAACTTTACAGGAATGTTTGGTTTGGTTGGCTTGGCAGAAGCGGTAAACACTTTACTTAGTATAAAAGATCCCGATCTTGGATATGGCCACAATGATCAAGCTAATGCTCTAGCGATCAAGATTCTTGATAAGATCAATGCTCAAGTACAAGCTCATCAAGCGCCTTATGGAAAACGTTTTGATAATCATTATCGATTACATGCCCAAGTAGGTATCGATAGTGATGGAAGACAAGACTCTCCTGGAGTAAGATGCCCTATCGATCATGAACCAGATATGATAGATCAGATCATACTTGCTCAAAAAACCCATCCCTATTTCCCAACTGGTGCTGGTGATATCTTCAAAGTAGAAGAGACCTGGTTAAACACACCTGAAAGTATGTTAGATATCATTAAAGGTGCACTAAATGGTGGTATGCGTTATTTTTCAAGTTATTGCGCAAACAATGATGTTGTTAGAGTAACAGGCTACCTAGTGAAAAGAAGCGAATTAGAGAAGCTAGACCAGAAAAAACAATCACTAAACAATGCATCCGTGTTTGGTCAAGGTGCGCGTGATAAGAGTGATTCACTCAACCGCCGTGTCTACTAACATGATCGCTCCGATCAATAAGATCATCCCTTTTTCTAATGTAGATGGCCCGGGAAATCGCCTGGCTATCTTTTTTCAGTCATGCCCATTTCGTTGTTTGTATTGTCATAATCCCGAAACGATAAACATGTGTAACCATTGCGGAATATGTGTAGATACTTGCCCTACAAGATCACTAACGATCAAAAACAATAAAGTTCTCTGGGATGATAGTACCTGTATCAATTGTGACACATGCATTAAGGTTTGCCCTTATCTATCATCACCAAAGATCAAATATATGGATATTGAAACTGTTATTAAACATATTGAAAAAGCCAAACCTTTTATCGTTGGTATAACCGTAAGTGGTGGTGAATGCACAAATCATCCAGAATTTTTAACTACACTATTTAAGGAAGTGAAGAAATTAGGATTAACTACTTTCATGGATACCAACGGACATCATGATCTGTCTTTATTCCCTGAGCTATTGGCACATACTGATGGAATCATGTTAGATGTTAAAGCTTTTGATCAAAAACAACACTATGCACTAACTAACAAGGATAATGTAACTGTATTAAAGAATCTAAATTATTTATTAGAAAAAAACAAACTATATGAAGTAAGGACCGTTTTATTACATGATCATCAACGAAATATCGATACTGTTGAAAATGTATCTCGGATCATCAAAGATAAATGTTACTATAAATTGATAAAATATCGACCCTTTGGTGTAAGGGTTGAGGGATTAAAAATATGTGGAGATAATAGTGTCGATGATGCCGAATTATCATTAATGAAAAAAATTGCTGAAACAAATGGTGCAAATCGTATCATAACTGTATAAAATCATTTCGTGTTCATTGAAATTAACCTCTAATGCAAGTATAATCAATATGTTAAAGCATTTGTTGATCGATGAAAGTAGATGGACGCAATATCATGAACCATGAGTATTATCCATTGTCGCTAAGTCAGTGG
>JAQUCI010000138.1 GCA_028686295.1 Erysipelotrichaceae bacterium
GCAGCTTCCATACTACAGGGGATTTTAATGTGTCTGAGAGTGTTGTGAATAGCTTTCCAGTGATTTTTAAGATACTTGATATTATCATGAGTTGATTTTAGCTTAAGCTCAGAATCATTTTCAATGAGCTTAGTAAGTTCATTAAAGTTATGTTTATCATCATTTTCGACATAATCAATAAGCATCGCTTTGATATCTGGATTACTACTAATACGATTGATAGATTGGCGATAATGGAAGCGATCAAGGGAGAAAGTGACATCATTGTTAGCTGTCTTTAAGGCTGATACACCGGCTTTGATCCAGGAAGCACCATCACCTAATATATGAATGCGTTTAAGCTTATCAAAGTCATATTTATCTTCTAAAAGATCAAGAACATCATCCCAGAAATCAATACCAGTATGTAGGAAAACATGTTTATTGAGTAGCGTTGTACGCTTATGTTTGGTTATAGAAGATTCATAGATAGTCGCAGCCTTAACCATCTGTTTATGTCCAGTAGTGTTCTGCATAGGTATGTATTTTTCATCAGCCATGATAATAATTGAATCAGGTGTATGTTTTAACTTTGGTTGGGTAAATAAGAAACTACCGGCGTTTCTAATGATGTTAAGGACCGTTTGTCTTGATATACGATAACGTTCTCTGTCTAGGTTTAAACAGAAGGCTGAATAGATACGATCACCAATAATTTGTCCTACTTTGATCATCGAATTGATATCAGCGTAGCTTTCAACGATCATCGCTTTAACACAGGGATCATAACGATCGTACTTAGGTAAGCCTAAACGCTCATCAATATAACAACAGCTTGATTTATCACTACGTGATTGATAGATAGTTCTCTTAAAGGTTATCGCCCCAATCGGGGTAATTAAGGTTCTGGGGCGTCTTACCTTAACGTAGAAATAATCAGTCCGCTGTGGTGAATCCCTAAAATCTTTATCCATCTTTTCAATAAGTTCAACCATTGAGTTTCTAATCATTTTATAGCTATCTCTAGTGATCGTTTCGATAAAGGTGGCGTAGTTAGAAGTAGTAAAGGTGGTATTTAGCGGATGGATCAGATCCTTAATCGTGATATTTTCTAATAATTGTGCGGTTAAGGTGCTTAAATTTGATTGGTGTGCTAAAATAGTCATGCGATATCTCCTGTGTTTTGTGTTCAAACTTAATTATAGGTTATATTGCTTTTTCTATTCCACACTTATTTTACACAATCAGTCAACAAACTGAATTTGTTAAATATCGATCACCCGAGTATAATTAACTTAATTAGAAATGGATGGGGCCTTATGTTTAAAGCGAAATTACAAACATCTTATCACAATCTTACTCAATCAGAAAAAATGATAGCTGATTATATCGTAAATCACTTAGATCAAATAAAAACGATAACTTCCCATCAATTAGCTATTTTAACCAACACTGGTCAATCGACGATCATTCGTTTTTCACAAAAATTGGGTTATAACTCATTTCGCGAGTTCTTAGCTGATATTTCCTTAGTAAAACTAGATGAAAGTTCAGATTATGATGAGATTACAATTGATGAATCTACCGATCACACCAATCGCAAAGCTCTATCACAATATCGAGACATTTTAGATATCACGATCAATAGTAACTCAAATGACACGATAGACCAGATTGCCAAACTGATATTTAAAGCTAAAAAGGTGATCATTTTTGGGGTTGGCTCATCCAATTTATTTGGAGAATATTTAGCTAACCAATTGATCAAACTTGGCATTACCTGCTTAACTAGTCAATCATCACATACGATATTCTCACATATCGATCAAGCCGATCCCAATGAGTCGTTATTATTTCTGATTTCTGAATCTGGTGAAACCTTTGATGTGATCAAAGCCGCAGAAATTGCTAAAAACAATCAAATCTCCATAATCGTTATGACCAGAAACACTAAGAACACTCTCTATAACTATGCTGATCATCTATTAAAAACAGTTGCTTTTGCATCTAAAACACGGTTAAACGTTACGACCATGCGCTGTTCACAATTATTCTTGATCGATATCTTATACTTAAATGTCTTAAAACTTGACTACCAACGTTTTGACAAGATAATCGAACGTTCAGAGGTCTTAGCAGATAAATTATAAAAAGGCTTTCGCCTTTTTTAATATTCTTCTCTTAATCCAAATTCAGCTGACTCAACCCATTCATTAGGTCTATTTAGCATTATCAACATATTATAAAATATATGATAGTGTTCTTTTTCTTGACTGATAAGATAAGCAAACAATGCTCTTTCTTTATCATCTTTTGCTTCATCGTGAAGTTTCTGATAAAGTTCAATGCTTTCCTTTTCTTTATTTAAAGCTTCATCATATACTTTTAATTGCTTCTCACTATCATCAGTTAACTTTACCACGAAATCTTTGATACCGACAAAAATATTGTCTTCATCTTTTAGTGCTGAGTTTACTTCTAGGACTTCTTCTTGATTAACAAACTGGCGTCTCAGTATCTCAGCATGTCGCTTTTCATCTTTTGCCAACAAGTTAAATACAACAGCCAGATAATTATCTTGATTTAACTCAGCCTGCCGCAAATAATACTTTTCGCCTTCTTCTTCTAAAGCAATCGCAAATTCTAAACTGGTCATTATTATCCTCCTTTATCTTAATCGATCATCTTGATCATTTCATTGATCAGATCATCGATCAACTTAATACTCTTTTCATCAACTAATCTATCTTCATCATTAAATTTATCTTTAGCACCTGCTATCATTATCTCAGGGCGATTTAAGATCCTCATATTTAGACCAACCCCAATCTGTCTTAAATGATATTGTGCACGACTAGTCCCAAGACTTCCGGGTGAAACTCCCATAATACCTACTGGTTTTAAACTAAACGAATTATCATTTTTAGGCCTTGATGCCCAATCTAGAGCATTCTTCAATACACCCGATATTGAGTAATTATACTCAGGAGTCGCTATTAATACCAAATCAGCTTCTTTTATCTTTTGTTTAAATATCTTTACCGATATTGGCATATTTGCTTCTATATCTTCATTATACATGGGTATATTTTCTAAATCAAAGATTTCCATATCAATATCTTGACGATGATCTTTGATCGACATTAATAATGCTTTGTTATATGATCTTTTACGAATACTCCCAGAAATCGCTAAAACTTTTACTTTATTGTTCATTGTAGTTCTCCTTTACTAACTATATTATATGATAATAAAGGTATTTTAGTATTCAAACGCTCTTTTTACGTTTATAATTAAAATGGAGGTAAATTTATGCGCTTTGTAAAAGAATTCAAAGAATTTGCCATAAAAGGAAATGTGATCGATCTTGCAGTTGGTGTTATCATTGGTGGTGCTTTTGGTAAGATCGTTTCCTCATTGGTGGCTGATATTATCATGCCTTTGGTAAGTTTGATCATTGGCACTGCAAAATTTAATGAGCTCAAGGTTGTATTTACCCCTGCTACAGAGACCGCAGCAGAAGTTGC
>JAQUCI010000139.1 GCA_028686295.1 Erysipelotrichaceae bacterium
CAAGTTAAGATATCAATTAAAATAATAAGTAATTGTATAAAACAAGTAGATGTTAGACAGTGTATTCAGATTATGCTAAAATGTTAGGCGATAGACAGGATTTTAATATGAAAAAGAAAAAAAACAACTCAAATTTATTGTTTATAGCTATTGCAGCTATCTTAGTAGTTATCTTCTTTGTGTCAGTCTTTTTTATTAAGTATTACATAGATCATTATGGTAGTGGAAATGGAATCGTAACCCGTTATCAAACTGAACTTTATGAGTTACCAAAAAATGCAAACGAATACCAAATCGATATTTATGAAGAACTTGCTAAAACGTGTAACAAAATTGAAGATTTAAATGTTGAAGGCGGGCTTGAAGAAATTGCTTCCTTGGTGGTAAAGTCCTTTATTGCTGATCATTTTACTTGGAGTAATAAGCGAGGTAGTTATGATGTTGGGGGATTAGATTATGTATATGGCCCACAGTTTTTGAACATACAAGCTCAAGCACGTAACTATTATTATTATGATCTTGATATTTTGTTAGATCAGTATGGTAAAGAAAATTTACCGACTGTTGTCGATATTAATATTGTTCAAAGCAATCATATTCAAGAAAAATTCCACTATGAATATGAAGAATATGATTATGGAATAAATGATTATGTAACCAAAGAAGTAGACTTTGACTATTATACGATCGGTGCGACTTGGGAATATCAATCAGAGACAAGTTATGATGAAACAAAATTACCAGATAGAGGTTTGTTTATGGTAATTAATCGAAACGGAAGATTAGAAATAGCCTTCTACCATGAAGACTATTTGATCATAGGTGATTAACATGAAAAAAGATAAAAAATCATTATTTAATATATTGGTAATGATCTTACCAATCATATTAGTGATAATGAGTATTGTTTTTGTGGTTATGCTAATGAAATATGCCGAAGTTAGCTTAACATTGATGCTATTAATAGCTGTGGCACTATTTGCCCTGATCGGATTGGTTGTATTAGGAGTTGTGTTTGGAACATTTAAATCGCATAATTTAATTAGAAATATTTCCTTAGGGGTTGCTTTGGTATCTGTGTTACTGGTCGGATATGGAATCTATTATCTATATAATATAAATGCGAGTGTAGATCAGATCATTGTTGACGGAAGCGAAAAAGAAACAGTGACAGTTGCTTTTGTTGTCTATGACGACGATCAAAAAATTGATGTTGATGATATAAAAACAAGCGATAAATTTGGTTATATCGATAATGAAGCCTTTCAAGAGGGGAATGTTCTAGCTTTAGAAGAAATCACAAATAAAGCTATTGATGTAAAGCTTGTACCTTATGACACATATAATGATCTTTTGCTTGGTCTTTTTAATGGAGAAATAGATATTGCGGCTTTACCTGATAATTATTATGAAATGTTCATCGTTAATGATGGATATGATGAATATCTAGATAAAACAAGTGTAATCCATCGTTATTCAAAAGAAGTTGATACAAATGGTATTGATGTTGTAGACAAAGATATTACAAATGAACCTTTTACATTATTAATAATGGGGGTTGATGAAGAAAGAGCTGACACGCTGATTCTAGCAACTTTCAATCCACAAAGGATGATCGTAACGATGACTCATATTGCACGTGATAGTTTTGTGCCTATTGCCTGTTATCGTAACCATCAATCTGATAAGATTAACCATGCGCGAGCTGTCAGCAGATCCTGTATGATTGAGACTGTTGAAAATCTTATGGAAACCGAAATTGATTTTTTCGTAGAGGTTAATTTCAAAGGAGTTGTTGATATTGTCGACGCATTAGGTGGGTTGTGGCTAACTTCTCCTATTGAATTTGTTGGTCAAAATTCTTCACATGATCGCGGAACATACAATGTTTGGATTAATGAAGGATATCAATTAATGGATGGCGAGCAGGTGTTGGCGTTTGCTCGAGAAAGACATCTAATGCCAGATGGTGATTTTACTCGTCAAGAGAATCAAAAGGCGATAATAATAGAATTGGTTTCGACATTACTAGAAACACGTGATGTAAATAAAGCTTTGTCAGTTATAAAAGCAGCTGGAAGTAATATCAGTACTAATCTATCACTTAATCAGATGACACAATTATTAAATTTCGGCTTCAATACGTTGACTGATACCTATGTTGGTGAAAGAAACGGAAGTTTGATTTTTAAAGTTATATCAACTGGACTTTCTGGTTATGAATCATGGACTTATAATGAAGGATTACAACTACCACTATGGATCTATCGACCATATCAAGGATCGATCCAGGATAATGTGGATTTCATAAATCGAAATCTTGAAGTCAATAAAACGTTGAAAGAGTATTATAAAGCCGATTTTGATATTTTGTATCCTCATTATGAACCAACTAGTTACGTACCTGATTCCTACGATGAACAAGAAATACATGAAAAATTACCTGACTTCATGCCGAAAATGGTAAGAGGAAAGGATTTATGGACATTAGAGTTAGTTAATGAGTGGCATGCTACACGCACAAGTATAAATTTGATAATGACGCCAGTAGTATCGGGAGATCCATTATTCAATGATGCTTACCAACACCATCAAATTGTATACCAAAGTGTTGATTATGGAGTTAAGATAAGTAATATCGATACTCTTGAAGTCAAATACATTCAAAAAGATTTAGATTGTTCCATTGAAGATAATCAGAAGTATTTTGAATGTTCAGATAACTTCATCGTACCTAAATTTGTTGGAATGAGCTTAAATGATGCTAATGCTTGGATTAATAGTCATACTGGCAAAAATGTTACAATCGAATATATAGATGAATCATCGAGTGTTGAAGGCATTACGTATGATCAGAAATTGGCAGGCAAGATTGGTGCACAAAGTGCTGGCCAATATACGAAATGGGATATGATCAATAATAATATCACTCTGTATTATTTTAACTATCCAAAAGGTAGTTTAGCTGTTAGCGAATTGTTGAGTTTAAATGGTGAAACGGCTGTTAATGCATGGTTTAATGATAATTGGTTGACTACATGTGAAATTAATAAATCCTACGATACTAGCGCAGTTGGTTCGGTTATACGTGTAAGAATTAAAAACGATGATGGATCATTTACTACATTGACTTCTGATACAAACGATTATCGCATTAATCGAAAGATTTATATAACTTTATCAAAAGGCGCGAATGTACCTAATCCTTTGCCTGATTTTGTGGCAGAAGGCAAGTATTTAGCTGACTTTGAGACGTATATGAGTGGGGTTGGATTAGATTTATCTGGTGTTACGATAACAAGAGTTGATCGTCCAGATGCTTCTGATGACTCTTTGATCAATAAGATTACTGTGCAATCACTTGCAGCAGGAACAACTGATTATCAATTGCTTAAGACGATAGAGATTACGATATATCAATAAGCATCCTAAAGGATGCTTCAGACTGATGACAAGTACACTCTAAAAAATAGGGTGTACTTTTATTTTGAGAAAAAAAC
>JAQUCI010000024.1 GCA_028686295.1 Erysipelotrichaceae bacterium
GCATCAACACTTACCGCCCGCATAGCACGACCAATTTTAGTCTTTTTAACGATAAACTGTAATATTAACATCAGTGTGATCGTTGTCGAAAAGATTATTAATTGTTGTAAAGATATTCTAATCCTTCCAACCATAAAAATACTGTTAGCAAATATAGTTGGAAATGTTCTAACATTAGGACTCATTAAATACATTGTTGAATATTGTAAGAAAAAGGAAACGCCAATCGCTGTTATCAATGCCGCGATCCTTGTCGCATTCCGTAAAGGCTTATAAGCGATCTTCTCTATCAAGATACCAATCAATGCACAACTGATCATTACGATCAATAGCGCAGGCAAAAAACCCAATCCACTATAAGTTATGACAAGATATCCAATATACGCCCCAAGCATGTAAATATCACCATGAGCAAAATTGATAAGTTTAATGATACCATACACCATCGTATAACCTAAAGCGATCAAAGCATAAATGCTACCTAGGGATAGACCGTTTATCAACTGCTGTAAAAACATATAACCTCCTTAACTAAGAAACAAAAGACAAAAGTTAAACTTTTGTCCTTTTATCATATTAATTTAAACTAACGATCAAGGATTAACTTTAACACTATTAATGGCCTTATCCCCTGATAGTTCAACCACATAGATTGATTTAACTGCGTCATGATTATTATCAATCGATATATTACCAGCTACACCAACAAACCCGTCCGTATCAAGCAAAGCCTCTATGATCTTACTTGGATCTGCATCATTAGCTCTTTCAATCGCATCAACTAATAACATAGCAGCATCATAAGCTAAAGCAGAAAATGCATTTGGCTCTGTTCCATACTCATCAGAAAAAGCAGTCACAAAATCCGCCACCAACTGATCATCCCCAACTGAAGAATAATGAGTTGAATAAAAAACATCAACGATATTATCAACACCAGCCAAAGCGATCAAATCTGGTGATTCAAATCCATCAGCACCAAGAATTGGCACATTCAATCCCATCTCACGTGCTTGTTTGATTAAAAGACCAGCCTCATTATAATATCCTGGCACAAATAAAACATCAAAATCCATATCAGCGATCTTTGTCAATACTGCATTAAAGTCAGTATCTCCTTTGGTAAAATTTTCATGAGCTACGATCGTACCACCATTTGCTTTAAATTGAGCGATAAAACTATCAGCCAATCCTTGAGCATAATCACTAGAATTATCACCAAAAACAACAGCTTTGCTCAACGACAAATTATCATAAGCAAAATTAGCCATTGTAACACCTTGAAAACTATCAATGAAACAAGTTCTAAATCCAGTAGTAAACACTTCCTTAGTCGTATCATTTAACATTACGGTCGTATCCGTTGCCGAAGGTGATATGATAGCAACTCCATATTCTTCACTAACAGGTAAACTAGCTTTAAAAGCCCCACTAGTTGCCGGACCTAATATTGCGACAACATTATCCTGGCTCACAAGACGCGTAGTAACACTTGTAGCTTCCGAAGCTGAAGACGTGTTATCAACTTCAATCAATTCAATTTCTTTACCAAGGACGCCGCCATTAGCGTTAACCTGCTTAATAGCGAGCTTAATACCATTAAGCTCTGCTTGTCCATAACTAGCCACCTCGCCAGATAGTTCCATGTTGATGCCAACCTTGATCGTTGATTCATCTACAGGCGAACTCTGACAACCCGTTAAGATCAAGCTAATCACCATTAGTAAAGCAATTAATTTAATCAATTTTTTCATATTTTTCTCCCTTATATCAAGTTAACACTAATATTAGCACAAAAGAAATAAAAGACAAGATTATTTTCAATAATTTTCTGAAATAATATGTAAATTGATAAATCTTACGATATTTCACCATATATTCTTATAAAAAGCCCCTTCAGGGGCTTATTTGAATCTTTCTCTTTTATGATAGTGAGTATGTAATAACTCATGAGCTAAGTGACTGTTGGGTTCGCCTAAGAAATTCTTATATAATTCTTGTATTTGTTTATTCTCATGCGATTTACGATTAGGACGACTCACATCCTCATCATACAAAGCTTTAGCTCTTTCCTTTTTCCAATCAATGGCTTTAAAACCATTACGTATCGTAGCATTAATTATAGACTGTCCACCACCATTGATACAACCACCCGGACATCCCATGATCTCAATAAATGAGTATGGTGATCTACCTGCTCTTATATCATCAAGTAAAGGTTTAGCTAATACCATAGAATGTGCTACTGCTACTTTGATTGGTTGATCATTGATCATTACTGTAGCTTCTTTTACGCCTTCAGTACCTCTAACTGCTTCAAAATTTACGTTTTCTAATTCTTTCTTAGTAAGTAACTCATAAACTGTTCTTAATGCAGCTTCCATAACACCGCCTGATGCCCCAAATATTACTCCAGCACCAGTATACTCACCAAACATGTCTTGATCAAATTCTTCATCATTCAAATTCACAAAGTCAATACCATACATTTTGATCAAACGTCCAAGCTCTCTTGTAGTCAATACTGCATCAACATCTTCATCCATCTCTTCTCTTGCTTTTTCATCTTTCTTAGCTGTACAAGGCATGATACTAACTACATACATATCTTTAGGATCAATACCTTTTTCTTTGGCAAAATAAGATTTCAAGATTGCGCCAAACATCATATGAGGCGATTTACAAGATGATAGATGACCTAAAAGATCTGGATACTCAAATTCGATATATCTAACCCATCCTGGCGAACATGAAGTGATCATGGGTAACACTCCATTATTCTGCACACGAGAGATAAATTCAGTTCCTTCTTCCATTATCGTTAGATCAGCACCGTAATTGGTATCGTATACTCGATCAAAACCAATTCTTCTCAAAGCTGCCACCATCTTACCAGTCACACGTGTTCCAATTTGCATATTGAATTCTTCACCCAAAGAAGCTCTAACGGCTGGAGCGGTTTGAACAACGACAAATTTACTAGGATCATTTAAAGCTTCAATAACCTCATGTATTTCTTCCTTTTCACTCAAAGCCCCAACCGGACAAGCATTGATACATTGTCCACATTGCATACAATTCACATCCGAAAAGCTCTTATCAAATACTGGTCCAACTTTTGTCTTAAAGCCACGATCAATGAAATTTAATATACTCAATCCTTGTACTTTTTTACATGTTTCGATACACCTTGCACATAAGATACACTTACTAGTATCACGCACAATACCGTTAGCAACATTATCAAAAGTCGATATGGTCTTTTCACCTTCAAACCTAACTTCTCTAACTCCTAACTCTTCACATAAAGTCTGTAGCTCACAGTTTTGATTTCGTATACAAGCTAGACAGTCTTTTGAATGATTTGATAGGATTAACTGTAAATTTGTCTTACGAGCCTCTAAGACCCGCTTCGTGTTAGTAAAAACTTCCATTCCATCAGCAACCGGGAATACACATGAAGCAGCTAGATTTCGAGCTCCCTTGACCTCAACAACACACATTCGGCACGCACCTGAATTATTAATATCTTTTAGATAACATAGAGTCGGTATCTTAATCCCAAGCTTTTTAGCCGCTTCAAGAATTGTTGAACCTTCATTTACTTCAACTGGTATATTATTAATCTTAATCGTTATCATAACTTACCTCCTAACCTCTAATTACCGCATTGAAGCGACAATTAGTTAAACACGCACCACATTTAATACATTTAGCTGCGTCGATCGTAAATACTGTCTTCCCAACCTCACCAGATATGGCATCTACTGGACAATTTTTAGCACACAAGCTACATTTCTTACATTTTAATGGATCAATAGAATACGTTAATAGATTCTTACATACTCCAGCAGGACACTTATGATCAACTGCATGAGCTAGATATTCATCTTTAAACAAGCGCATTGTTGATAAAACCGGATTAGGAGCAGTTTGTCCCAAGCCACACAAAGCCGTTTCTTTAATACTATTACCTAGACTCTCAAGTTCATCTAATGTAGCAAGGCTTCCTCTACCCTCACAAAGATCAGTTAATAACTCTAACATTCTTTTCGTTCCAATACGACAGGGGGTGCATTTACCACAAGATTCATCACAAATAAATTCCATATAAAAACGAGCCACATCAACCATGCAATTATCTTCATCAACAACGATCATTCCACCTGAACCCATCATTGATCCTAAAGCAGTTAAATTATCAAAATCAATTGGTGTATTTAGATCTTTCTCTGTTAAACAACCACCTGATGGTCCACCTGTTTGTACAGCCTTAAAGTTCTTATTATTCGGACATCCTCCACCAATCTCATAGATAACCTCACGTAAAGTAGTTCCCATTGGAATCTCAACCAAACCGGTATTAACGATCTTTCCTCCAAGCGCAAACACCTTGGTACCAGGTGATTTATTAGTACCCATTGACCTAAACCAATCAGCACCATTGATGATAATCTGTGTTATATTAGCAAACGTTTCTACATTATTAATGATCGTTGGCTTACCCCATACACCCTTAATAGCTGGAAATGGGGGTTTAGGGTTTGGCATACCTCTTTTGCCTTCGATTGACATGATTAAGGCCGTTTCTTCACCACACACAAAAGCACCAGCACCCAATCTTATCTCTACGTTAAATTCAAAACCTGTACCTAAGATATCTTTACCAAACAAGCCTAACTTTTCTGCTTGCTTGATCGCTATTTTCAATCTCTCTACTGCTATAGGATACTCAGCTCTGATATAGACATAACCATGTTTTGCGCCAATTGCATAACCAGCGATCGCCATTGCCTCTAAAACCGCATGCGGATCACCTTCCAGAATCGAACGGTCCATAAATGCACCCGGATCACCCTCATCTGCGTTACAGATGACATATTTTTCATCACTAGTCTGATCGGCCGCAAACTGCCATTTAATACCAGTAGGAAAGCCTCCACCACCTCTACCACGTAATCCTGATCTTTTTATTTCATCAATTACCGCTTGCGATGTCATTTGAGTTAAGACTTTACCCAAAGCTTGATAACCATCTTTAGCAATGTATTCATTGATATCTTCTGGATTGATCACTCCACAATTACGTAATGCGACTCTTTTTTGTTTAGCATAAAAACGAATCTTACTTATCTCAAAAATCTTCTCTTTTGTGATCTCATCAATATCACTTAATTCTAATCGTTTAACTGGTCTTCCTTTATAAAAATGTTCACTAACGATTTCCGGGACATCATCAACACTTACATGACAATAAAAGATCTTATCTGGATATATTGCCATAATCGGTCCTTTTTGACAAAGTCCAAAACATCCAGTTTTTACTATCTTAACTTCATCTTGTAAGTTAAATTTTACTAACTCTTCATTTAATCTCTCGATAATAAGTGCTGACTGCGAAGAAGTACAACCTGTGCCAGCACATACTAATGCATGTAATCTTTCCATCATCTATCACCCTACCTTTTTACTGATCCAACTGTATATTTTTCAACGATATTACCCTTGCCAATATGTTCTCTCATTATCTCGACAGCTTTTTCTGGATTTATCAAAACATAAGTTGTTTTATTACCGTTTTTATCAAACACCTCTACAAGTGGTTCTAGTGTACACATCCCAATACAACCTGTTTGAGCAATAGTGCATGAATATTCTGCTTCAGTCGCTTCTGCGATCAAAGCATTCAAAACAGGACGCGCACCAGCAGCTATCCCACAAGTTGCCATCCCAACCACTATCCGATAATCGCAATCTCCATCTCTTAATTCAATCTTCTTTTTAGTAATGTCTCGTAATTTTTCCAATTCAGCCAATGATTTCATCTTTTCCCCTCCTGTAATTCATTTATTCTCTCGCTTAGAAATTCTTTGATCCATAATAATATATTAAGTTCATTTATCTTTACATCATCAAGCATTGATTTAATCTTTCTTGTATCAAATTCGAATTCTTGATGATCATAACGATAAGTGAACCGATAATCAACCAAATCATCTGCCTGAATCAAAGTAATAAGCGTTGAAGATAGATCCCCAATTGGTGGTGTATCAATATGAGAATTACGAATATCAATCATCACAGTTGTTCCAACACCCTTTTTTGATTTCAGTGTAAACTCACCATCGCATTGATCAGCTAAAGCCTTAAAAAAAGCCAAACCTAATCCAATCTTTCTTGTCTTCCTTGTTGTATAAAAAGGATCCGTTGCTTGCTCAACTATAAAATCTTCCATTCCTTGCCCATCATCACTTATCGATAACTGTAAACGATCAACTTGTCTATCAACGATTAAGCATATATTAATATTACGAGCATTAGCGTATAATGAGTTATTAGCCAAATCTAATATATACATCGCAATATCTTGCATCATGTTACATTTCTCCAAAGATTTAATAAATCTTGTTTTGTAAGCATATTTTTAGCATCACTTATCTGATCTAATGAATGAGCATCAGAATTGATTAGCCAAACCTTATCACTTAACCATGGATATTGCTTTATTAGTAACGATCGCTGATCTTCGCTTTTGATCTCAATACCATCAAAAACTAATGTTTGAGGAATAAATCCTAATTGCTGGATAATACCATTAATCCGATCTAACACATGAGCTAATACTACAACACCATGATATTGATGGATCATCCACGTTAACTGATCTAAATCCAGTTCTAGACTAGCTATCAACAACCATTCCTCAATAGTCACAATTTCATCATTAGCATCTAAGATAAGTTGATCACCAAAATATCTAGGTTCATTTTTAATCTTCAATCGCAATGTTTCAATCTCATTGCCAAAAGCTAAACAATCTTCTAATTTATTAAAATAGGCTAATACATGAACTTCCTCTTTGGTCTGGATCTCAATTCCATACAACAAATCAATACCCTTTTCTTTTGCGACCTTGCTTATTGCCAATTGTTGCTTAACACTATTATGATCACATATCGCAATCAGATCTAAGCCTTTAAGCTTAGCCATATTAATAATATTGTTAGCTGTCATATCGTTATCTGCACATGGTGATAACGCTGAATGGATATGCAAGTCGTAAAACACTTTATACTCCTAGTTCAATCAATTTCTTACAAACATCATAAATCGACAAACTTGTTGTTAATACCAATACTTCTTCATCTAAAACCTGTTGGATAAACTCGGTTGATAATCCATCATTCTCACAGATGATCAAACATGAGAACTCCTTTAAAGAAGCAACCGCTAGAACATTAGCATGCGATTGTATCGTAAGCCAAGCTTGCGCTACTTTTCCATGACCCATGACCCAACTCAACAGATCACCAACATAGACTCCTTCAATTTCCTTATCAAACTTTTTGGGATCACCATAGACATTCCAAGATGTCTTTTCGGCTAATTTACTCACTTTCATTTTTATCATTACTCCTTAATACGCGACAATCTGCTAAAGTTGCTCGGTTAGCCAAAATCTCTTCAGCCATAGCTCGACAAGAATGAAATCCACAAGCTCCACAATCAAATCCTGGAAGTTTCTCTACATACTCATTGATCTTGATGAAGTTAGCCAAACGATTCTGCAAACTTCTTTTCTCATTGAATGAACTAGCAATGACAACCCCATACAAATCATTGTTACTAATATCAACAGTCGTCTCACATGCCTTTTTAGCTAACTTGCGTACATTATTGAAACTACTAAATGGATTACCCCATAATAAGTTTCCACCGATACAACCATTGATACATCCTGATAAAAACAACAGGTCACAATCTTTTAATCGATCAAATTCTGCTAACTCCAAGGCTTTGACCACCTTATCCAATCCATCTGCTACAACCACATTCTTATCTTTAAACCCTTTAGTATAAAGATTCGCTGTAACATTATATAACCCTTTATCACTTACTGGAGATCTTAATCTTTCTGTACTCAGATTACGAGATATCTGCGGAAATAGATCCGCAATCACCATCGCGTGATCAATCTCTGAATACTTATTACCATACGGATATTTAGCCAAAGTAAGTTTTGATACACACTCACACAACAAGAATATCCCGGTATTTTTAGGCATATCTTCACGTTTACGAATACTTCTAGCTGCTACTTCACTAATGTTATCCATTGGAACAATATTACTAAGCAAGATTGGGTACTTCACTTCGATCAATTTATTAACTACTGGACAAAATGAAGTTATCAATGTCGTTTGTTGATGATTAACACCAACATAACGAATCATCTCTTCATACATCGCTCCATCATACCCACTTAGGTTAATCACCTCATCAAAACCAAGTTTTTTGATAGCCATCATTAATTCTTCAACCTGGTCAACAGTACAACATTCACCAACAACCGCCGTCGATACAAGCGCTATCTTGTATTGATAATTCTCAAGATCAGCTAAAGTGCTTCCCTTAGCTTGCAAGCCTTGATAAACACACGCCTCAATACAAGTTGCACAGTTTGTACATTTCTCGCTATCGATCTTTACCCGAGCGTCCTGTAAAGATATCGCTCCAGTTAAACAAGAATGAAGACACTTCATGCATTTTTGACACTTTTCAAGTGTATAACTTATAACTGTCATAATAGATCAAACCTCAAGGTTAAAATAGTACCTTTTGTTGAAGATTCAATATTGAATTCATCGCTAACTTTTTTTATGTTCACCAACCCCATTCCAGCACCAAAGCCCAATTCTCGTGCTCTTTCATTTGCCGTGGAATAACCTGGTTTCATAGCTAATGTTATGTCTTTGATACCAGGACCGATGTCTTTAAATATGAACTCAGCTTTATTATCAATTACTAATGTTATCTCTCCACCAAACGAATGAATGATCATATTGATCTCCGCTTCATAACAAGCTATCGCCATCCGCCTTAAAATATCTGGTCTTACATTAAGTTCCTTTAAGATCTTTTTGATCTGACTTGATACCTTACCAGCATTGATATAATCATCTTTATTGATAACATAGCTATATTTCATCATCTGGTTGCAGTCTTTAACCCACTTTCATATAAAAGGCCAGAAGCTTCATACATTGATAATGAAGTAGTAAACAAGTTCATCTTGAGTTCAATACCCACATTTAGATCATCTTGTTGTGGTACTTTATCTCTAACATAAATGATCGTGTTAATATCAAGCATTTCAGCTGTACGAATAGATTGAGCATTAACAAGCCCCGTTAATAGAAATGTATGTTCACCAGCGGAACAAACCATAGCCAGGGCATCACTCATAAGATCAGTAACAGATACACAAATAAAATCTCGATCAAGGATAGTCTGATCATCAATGTAAATATGATTAGCATTTAATACTCTCAAAATATCCCTTAAGATCATAAATCAGTCTTTCCTTTCTTCTGCGATTATTTCACGAATACGCGCTTCAGCAAGACCCGTTTGTAACGCTGTTCCATAAACTTTATCATCAATGATAGCCACAGGAGCAAGTCCACAAGCACCAAGACATCTTGTTGCATCAACCGAAAACAAACCATCTTTGCTTGTGCCATTAACAGGTGATTTCGTTAACTCAAGTACTTTATCTAATAAAACCTGAGCATTATTAACATAACACGCTGTTCCCATACAAACATTTACTACATGCTTCCCCTTAGGTTCAGTCGTAAATTGAGTGTAAAATGTAACAACCCCATAAACTTCTGATACTGAAACATTCGCCGCCTCAGCTATTCTTTCCATTGCCTCAAACGGGATATAACCAAGCTCATGTTGGATATCATGTAACATCAATTTAACTGGGCCTTTACGACCTTTATGACGCTCTACTATCTCATTAATCTGTCGCAATGCCGTTTCACTAATCTTCAACATTTGATCACCTCCTTTAGTCAATACTACGATCCAAAAAAACCTATTTAAATAAACTCCACAGTATTATACCATGCACCTTCAATAGATGATAGAACTTTATTAATTTTTTCACAATCATTTTTGATATTATTGATAAACAAAAAAATAGGATGTTATTATTAATAAGTAGATCCTATTTTCTTCTTTTTTTAGCGCATTCAGGACAATATCCATATACACTCAATTTATGTGTTACTATCTTAAATTCTGTTTCTTGAGCTAACGATTTTTCGTAATCTTCCAAGGGACAATGTTTAACTGCGATTATCTTATTACATTCCAAACAACAAAGATAATGACGATGATATCCATCATTGATTTCATACAAATGTCGCTCATCTTGAATATTATTGATCTTAATGACTAAATTCTTAGTCGTTAAAAGATCAAGAAATCGATATATAGTAGATAGGTCAAGAGTAATATCTTTTTTAATCAAATTATTATATATTTGATCAACTGTAAGTGGTTGTTGACTATCTTGCATAACAGTTAAAATAGCTAAACGTTGTTTAGTTTGTTTAATATTAGCCAACTTCATTCTTTCAGCCAAATTTTTATCGATCATTATATCTCCTGATACCATTCTAATTGATTATATAAAAAAAAGAAACTACCATTAGCAATTCAAAAAAGATGTCCATGGACATCTTCTATTACAACTTGGTGTCCCGTTAGGGACTCGAACCCTAGACCCACTGATTAAGAGTCAGTTGCTCTACCAACTGAGCTAACAGGACAAATATTGCTTATAAATGATAGCATACCACATATCATTTTTCAACAACGATGTGCTCATTGATAAAGTTTTCAATCCGATCAAAAATATCTTCTGTCCAAAAACAACTACCACCATGATCAGCACCATCTAATAGATAAAGTTCTGTTGGCACTTCGTTGTTTAATAGACATTCATAAAGGTCAAGACTTTGTTGATAATGAACAATTTGATCAGCAGTACCATGTAAGATAAAGACCGGTACCTTAACCCTATGCTTGTCAATATAATTCATTGGAACCATTTTATCTGTTATCTCAGGCGAATGCCACAAATTTGCGCCATCTATCAACAAAGACAATGGAGAAGGTTCAAGTTCTACATATTTGTAGGCATCTTCTTCTTTCACAAGCTTTGTGATATCAGTTGGACCATAATAATCGATCACTGCTCTGATTTTATAATCTTCATTATCGTCTCTTTTTAAACTAAACATTTCTAAACCCTTAGTCATTGCACACAATAATACCGTGTGAGCCCCAGATGATGAACCCCATAATAATACATTATTCTTATCGATATTATATTCAGATGACTTTTTTAGTAAATAATCGATTGCCTGATTAGTATCCAATACTTGTGCTGGAAAACCTCTTACTTCTACTGAGCGATATTCCACCAATGCGATCACATATCCTCTTTTCGCAAATCTTCCTAATTGGATCATCTCCTTACCAATATCTTGTTTTAACCATGATGATCCTTGTGAGTATACGATCAACGGAAACTTTTCATTATTATCAACCACAGGTCTAATTATATGAACATGAAGTTTAACTCCTTGTTTTTCAGCATATTCAATATTTAGATCAATACGACATCTATATGTGTCCAGATCGCCATTTAATATCTTTACATCATGTAATTCCATTCATATTGCCCGCTTTCTTGATAATATGATAGCACACTCTCTAAATTATTTCCTACTCAGTCACTATTACTTCTTGATGAGCTTACGATAAACAATATAACCAACGATCCCTATCAAACCATATGGAAGAACAAAGAATAGTATTCTTATCAGCCATTCAATGAACTTAAGGAATGCGTTTAAACTAATCGTAAAAGCCTCTGAGAAGATTCCATCAAGTCCTGATGGTTCAACAACCTCTTTGACGATAGGTTTTAATGTGATCGTAATAGTCGCATAATCAGATTCATATTCAAGATTATCTTGGATACCCTTTAGATATTCGATCTGATAGATCGTATCAGATATTGAATTCTCAATGATTATTAGATCATTTATGTCTTTAGCGCTATCCAACAGTTCATATAAACGTGATAGTTTATTTTCAAACATCTCTATCCGTAATTCATTATCTTGATATTGATCATAGATATCATAACTATTTTCAGAAAAATAATCGACATCTCCGATATCTTTTAGATAATCCATGAAAGCATCATAATCTTCTTGAGGTATCTTGACTTGCAAAGTAAAGACTTTATCAAACTTATCATATTGATAAGCATTACTATTGATCAATTTACCATTATGTTGCTTGATATATGCTCTAATCTCTTCATCTTTCTTCTCATTATCTTTTACTATGATCGTTATACTTGAATTCATTATTAACATTTGATCAGTGCTGTTTTTGTCCTCATCAGCACTTTGGAATCCTTCTGATTCATATGATGGTTCGCTACTATAACCATAATCTAGTGAACTCTCAGATTTATCATATCCAAAAGATG
This sequence comes from Erysipelotrichaceae bacterium, assembly GCA_028686295.1. Taxonomy (GTDB): domain Bacteria; phylum Bacillota_I; class Bacilli_A; order Erysipelotrichales; family Erysipelotrichaceae; genus JAQUCI01. The sequence goes on from JAQUCI010000024.1 coordinate 12,365, forward strand.
TGTTTTCTACTATTAAATAAACATTGAAAGCTAGTGACAAAACCAATATGATTCCCAAAATAACACTTATTATCTTTCTTGTATTCATATCATCACCTCTAATCATAATATAGTTAATCTCAATCCTTTAATCAAATATTAATATATAAGTTACAATTTTGAGTTATATCATGCATATTTTAATGTCTCAATGTTATATACTTTTAATACTCTTTAAAAACGCAATTTTCAAAAGTAAACCTATTGTCAAAAATCAGAGGTTATGTTAATATAAATAAGCGCTATGTTTAGCAATGGAAAAGTACTCAAGTGGCTGAAGAGGTGCCCCTGCTAAGGGTATAGGTCGGGCAACTGGCGCGAGGGTTCAAATCCCTCCTTTTCCGCCAAAATATTAAGTGGTCCAGTGGTGTAGTGGTTAACATGCCTCCCTGTCACGGAGGAGATCGCGAGTTCGATCCTCGTCTGGACCGCCATTGCAGGTGTAGTTCAATGGTAGAACGCGACCTTGCCAAGGTCGACACGAGGGTTCGATTCCCTTCACCTGCTCCAAGAAATCGTTATCTTGTTTCAACTAGTGGATGAAACTTTTTTATTTTAGATAATACTAGACAAAACTCTATATATAAGATAGTTTTATTTATGTTAATAGATTATTAGGAGGTATCATGATACAAAAGAATAAACGATCATTAATAATAGTGATCTCACTGGCCTTTATCATATTATTTCGCTTTATCCCAGCTCCGTTAGGGCTTAATACCTCTGCCATGCAAGTTATTGGAACATTCATTGGTGTCCTTATACTATGGTTAACGATAGCCATTGATTGGCCAAGCTTATTGTGTTTAGCAGCACTATCCTTTATCCCTGAGATCAAAGTATCTTCGTTATTATCAGGTTCTATTGGCAGTAGTACTTTTGCCTTTTTACTATTTACTTTTATGTGTACGTATGCCGTTTCTAAAACATCATTTATTAGAAGATGTGCTTTATTCTTTATTAATAGTAAATTAGCGAAACGTGGACCATACTATTTTACTATATCATTCTTCTTATCAGCCTTGATCTTAGGTATGTTCATGTCACCAACCGTATTGTTTGTCATTTATCTTCCAATCTTAGAAGAGATATATCGAGTCACAAATTTACAAAAAACAAATAGTTTTGCTAACATGTTAATGATTGGCATGACTATAAGTATCGCAATAGCGTCTGGTATGACCCCAATCGCTCATGTGTTTTCTATCATGGCCATCGGTTTTTATGAAACTGCAACTGGTCTTACGATATCCTATCTTCAATACATGGGTTTTGCCATACCGATTGGTGTCTTAACTTTTATTGGGATGATCCTAAGTTTTCGTTTCATCTTAAAACCAAACACCTCAGTATTTAATGTCGAAGATGCAACCATTACCACACCTAAAATCACGAAGATGGATAAACGTGAATATATTATCTTATCTATATTTATCATTGTCATATTATTATGGATCACACCTAGCTTTATTCAACCTTTATTGCCAAATGTTAGCTCATACATCAACAGTTTCACCACCGCCATGCCACCACTACTTGGGGCAGTGGCTATGTTAATGATTCATGTTGATAATAAGCCATTATTAGCCTTTAATGAAGCGATGAGCAAGGGTATCTCTTGGGGGGCTTTGATCATGACTGCATCAACATTGGCCTTAGGTAGTGCATTAACGAATAATGATATTGGTCTCACTAATTGGTTAACGACAAACATCACACCACAATTACTAAATCTTAACCCTATCGTTCTTATCTCGATATTCACGATATGGGCTGGCATGCAAACAAATCTATCTTCAAACATGGTAACTGTAACTGTCGTTAGTGCTGTTGCTTTACCTATTGCTTTAACGATAAACAAGACCTTAAACCCCGCAGCAATCGCTTGTATCATTGGTCTAATGGCTTCATTTTCCTTTGCCACACCACCTGCACACCCCAACGTCGCTTTAGCTGGTGGTTCGGGTTGGACATCAGCGAAACAAATGATGTTCTATGGATTTTTCGTAATGGTCATAGCGATCATAATTACGATAACGATCGGATATCCTTTAGCAGATATGATAATCTAAAAAAGCATCAATTGATGCTTTTATTTTACGATAAATCCTGCTTCGATCAATGCTGTCTTAGCCGCATGAACAATATCATTACGTCCATTGATCACTACACATTGATTACTTAAGACAATTTCGTATTCTACTCTTGTTTCATCTAATGCTTCTTTGATCAATCGTATATCATTTTCATCTTTCAAATTACTGACGAACAAGATATGTTTCATATGGCCTCCAAATCT
>JAQUCI010000025.1 GCA_028686295.1 Erysipelotrichaceae bacterium
AGAATCAAGATGCATTTGATAGAAGCCTTTTTGATCAACAAAACCAACATTGATGTTTATTTGATGTTTATCTTTAAATGTATACAATAAATCTAACTCATCATCGATACCTATAAGCACTGTTTTATCATTATCATTAACAGCAATAAAGGATCCTGCACCTATTCGTTCAAGATTAATAAAATTTCTGCAAATAGAATTTTTATCAAATTTTCTATCGTATAAGACAAATGCGTGTTTTGAATAATTAGTATAAGGAATTAACTGTTTAATCACAAACAAAGGTATGGTTAAACTAAATGTGTAGCGATTAGATAAACCATGGATCAACAACCAAAAAAGAATAATTATGATTACAAAATTAAGATAGATAGAAATAGACAAAAAAAGAAGTAAGCAATATCCAAGCGACAATAATATGATTCTTACCCACTGGTCGAAAATGAAATGCTTGGTCGTTTTTTGATCATAATAATATCTTCTTGTTTTAAAGATCAAAAGACGATCTGTATCATATCTTGCTGAAATAAGAAACTTCGCATTTTCAACATCACCAATTCTAATATGATCTTTCATAAAATGAATATCATATCCATAAGATCTAAATATAGCTAAATAATCTTTAAGAAAGTGAGCTTTTTGATGAAATGTTCGTCTTATTGGACAAGCAAAAAAGAACTTGATAAATGAATCTTTAATATTAGTCAAAGAAGATATCCTTTCGCTTCTCGTTAGGAATATCTAATATTTCACAGATAGTCTGAATTTCAACACTATAGAATTCATCTTGTTTATCCATTTTATTCAGTAGTGTTTTTGAATCCATATTTAATTCATTAGCTAACTCATCTATAGTGATGTTGGCCTGATTCATATATTTTAATAGTGTTAATGAGTCAGTCAAAATTACATCTGCCTCCTTGTTTCTTTTTATTCTACTTTATTTTAGCCTAGTGTTCACTTTTAGTAAACACTTATTTAACAGATTAATCGATATCCCTTAATATGATAATTAAATAATGATAAAATAGGCGTGAGGTGGTCTTAATGAATATTGGGAAAAGAATAAAAGCACGAAGAGAACAATTAAATATGTCTCAAGCACAACTTGCCCAGAAGCTTAATTATCGTTCTCGCTCATCTATCAATAAGATCGAACTTGGACACAACGATATAACCCAATCCAAGGTTATTGCCTTTGCTAAAGCATTAAAAACAACTCCTGCCTATCTTATGGGTTGGGAAGATGATACTAATGATATCAATTATAAAAATATGATTAATATTCCTAGTTATGACGAATTAAATAATCGATTAGAAGTAAGAGAAGCAAGTGCCAAATTGCAGTTACCGAATACTTTATTTAATGATAATTGTAATTACTTCTACTTATTTATGCCCGATGATTCAATGATAATGGAAAATATCCATAAAAATGATCTTTTGATCTTCAATGATCATACTAAGATTAAAAACGGTAATACAGGATTATTAGAAATACAAAATAAATTGATCATCCGAAAATTTTTTATTGATAAGAATAGTCAGACCATCACCCTTCTGGCATATGATGGTCATACACCACCATTATCATTTAAATCACATGACGAATTCACTGTAATTGGTATATTGAATTATGTACTAGAAAAAAAATAAGTGTTCACTTATTTTTTTAAATTTAGTCTATATGATTCATTATTCGAAGGAAAATAAATAAATATTTCTTTTTCATGTACGTAAATATCAGCATAAATATCTTGATCATGTAGATTGATAATGATCGTTTCTTTATATAGATAATCTTCATCGAATTCAATTTGATCACCTATATCATAGTTGTCTAAATAGTAATTATCATCAGTTTGCGCCTGCTTCCACTCTTCCTTTAAATTACCATATGAAATAAGATCATCATCAGTCTCTTCTTGCATTTCAGAAGCGAACAATCTTGCGTCTTCCATAGCCGCATTGTCTGGTTTAGCTAAATCGATCAATCCTAGATTTATTCCACTGAAGACAAATACAAAACAAGAAAGTGAAACTAATGTAATTGCATGTTGATATTTAGTTGAAGTTCGTTTAAGTTTTTTGTTTACATTAAATTCATTTTGCTTTAAGATAACAATATTTTCCCAATATCTATTTTTTATATACAGGAACATCAAAAAGATCACAATAACAAATGAGATTATTATCATACTATAAATGATCTCCATGATTACCTCCCCTTAAGATAATTCTTAAATGCTTTTACATAGCTTCGATTGACTTCTAATTCTTTTTTATCACTTAATGTTATCGTTAATTTACCATTAAATGCCGATTTAACAGCACTTATCTTGGTAATATTAACAATCAAACTCTTGCTGATACGATAGAACCCAAAAGGATCAAGCTGCTCTAATAACTCATATAATCTCAGTGTTAACCTAACCTCCCGGTTTTCAAGATAAGCAATTATCTCATTACCAAATGACTCAATATAATCAATATCCTTGATCATGATCTTCACCTCACCACGATGAGTCTTGCCATACATATAAATTGGTGAAGTATTTTGAAAAAACTGGATCTTATCTTTAACTTTTTCAAGATTTTCAATCTTAAATACAAGATTTATCTTATCTTCTTCTTGATCATTAAAATCATGACACAAAACGATATCATAAGTGATTCCTTCTTCGATACCTAAAGTTTGCTTAATGATTTCTTTTTCCATGATTGGAAATTTGATCTTAAACACGGATAACCTCCAGTTATCCATCTACATCATATGTAAATGGAATTATTTATAAAGTGATTTATTATAAGTTACTAAAATATTCAAATATCTTACATGAATTTTTTACCAATAAGATTTTTGCCCATTCCATTGTAAAAATCCTTTGCATTTATGATTTTTCTTCCTTCTACTTGTAATTTATTTATTAAAAGCAATCTTTTATCTAAAGCGATCGCTAGATGGTCCTGATATAGTCCAACGATAGAACCATTCTCTTCATCAGTTTGCATATCTGATGCTAAAACGTTATGAAATCTAATCTTAACATTATCAACGATCCCATAACTGATTGGTGATGGGATCAATGCCCTAATGTGATCATAAACAGTTTGATAAGGTCGTTCAAATGAAACAAATTCTTCTTCTTTACTTATATTATAACCAAACGTAGCATCAGTTTCGTTTTGGGGTACAAAAACAATTTCATTATTTAAGATCATAGGTAGCTGATCAACGATCATCTCTTGAGCAAGAGCGATCAGTTTATCTTTTAATGTTCCTAAGGTATCATATTGATCAATACTGATTCTTTTTTGATGAAATGTATCTCCAGCATCCATCTTTAAAGCCATTTTCATTAGAGTAATCCCGGTCTCTTTCTCACCATTCATGATCGCTCGATGGATTGGTGCACCACCCCTTAACTTTGGTAATAAAGAAGCGTGGATATTAACACATAAGAAACGATCTATTATCGACTTTGGTATCATTTGTCCATATGCACAAGTGATGATCAAATCCGGATTTATTTCAAAGATATAATCATGATCAGTTCTAATATTTAAAGGTTGATAAACGGGTATCTGATGTTCTTCAGCCATTATTCTTACTGGTGTTTTCTCAAAGATGCGCTTTCTTCCTACTGGTTTATCTGGTTGGGTAATAACAGCATTAATCTGATACTCAGCATCAATGATACTTTTCAACACTTCTTTTGCGAAATATGGTGTTCCCATATATATAATTTTCTTAAGTTCTTTTTTCATGTTAGTATTATATCATAATATTTAATTTGATATATAAGCTTATGTAAAGATAAACAACCAACTCAAAAAACAAAGAACAGTAGATTTATTGCATTTTATCTAGGTGTTTGCTATAATTCATTGGTAATAAATGTGGGAGGAAAAGCATGCCTAATATTAAATCTCAAAAAAAACGTTCCCTTACAAACATTAAGCGTAATGCAGCAGCAAAAATGCAAAGATCAGAGTTAAAAACACTGATCAAAAATGTACTTGTAGCTGTAGAAGCTAATGATAAGGAAAAAGCAGTAGCGGCATACAATGAAGTTTCTAGTAAGTTAGATAAATCTATAACTAGCAATATTCATCATAAAAACTATGTAAGTCGTCAAAAAGCTCGTTTGAGTAAAGCGGTAAATAGTATTAACTAAAGGTCAAAGACCTTTTTTTATATTCTAGAGACCTTACTTGCTATTGCTGCCTTAGCAACAGCTCTGCTTATTCTTTCAACAACTAATTTATTAAATACAGATGGGATTATCTTATCAGTAGTTAAATCATCTTTATCGATTATATCTGCCAATGCATCAATAGCAGCAATTTTCATGTCTAAATTTATCAATTTAGCTCGACTCATCAAAGCACCTTTGAAGATACCTGGAAATACTAATAGATTATTGATCTGATTTGCATAATCACTTCTTCCTGTACCAATGATGAAAGCATTAGCACTTTTTGCTTTATCGGGCATTATTTCAGGTATAGGATTTGCCATGGCAAAGATAATTGGCTTATCATTCATTGATATGATCATATCCATATTAAGGACATCTTTCGTACTAACTCCAATAAATACATCAGCATTACTTATCGCATCGTTTAACTTTCCTACTAAATGTTTATTTCTGCTCTTGGTAACAAGCATTCTTTGTTTAGAATTTAATGTCTGGTCTGCTAAATTTAAAATACCCTGGCGATCAACAAATATTATATCTTTAGCATTGATATTAAATAACATTTCAGCGATCGCTGAACCAGCAGCTCCCACACCATTGATCACGATCTTAATCTTATCAATATCTTTATTTACAAGTTTTAAAGCGTTTTTTAAAGCAGCACAAACTACAATCGCCGTACCATGTTGATCATCATGAAAGACCGGAATATCGCATATTTTAGTTAATCTCTCTTCAATTTCAAAGCATCTTGGAGCTGCAATGTCTTCAAGATTGATGCCGCCGAAACTCTTTGACATATAGTAAATCGTCTTGACTAATTCATCAGTATCCTTTGTATTTAAACAAATTGGAATAGCATCAATATCAGCAAACTCCTTAAACAATAAACACTTACCCTCCATGACCGGCATTGAAGCTTCCGGTCCAATATCACCAAGTCCTAATACCGCAGTACCATCAGTAATGACCGCCACTGTATTCCATTTACGCGTCAAAGCATATGCCTTACTAACATCATCTTGAATGGCTAAACATGCATCAGCGACCCCTGGAGTATAAGCCAAAGCAAGATCGTGAGCATCTTTGATCTTCACTAATGATTCAATTTTGATCTTCCCCTTCCACTGATAATGCTTTTTTAGTGCTTCTGAGTTCATGATTAGTCCTTTCTATCCATATCGTCATCTTCATTTAAGATATCAGAAAGATCACGATAGCGTTCAAGTATATTATCTTTTGTCTTTTTATTTATTTCCAAATTCACTTCTTCATCAAATTTAACTTCTTTTGCTAACCCTCCTAATGAAGTCTCTTTAAGCTCAACCGGGATTTTTAATCCCGTATATTGCATCGTCTTAACGACATCATCAAAACTTACGCGATTCAATTTAATAGCACCAACATGTTGAGCTAAGAAAGCACTATCAATAGCCCTAAGTGTACCAACTACGTTTCTTTCAATACACGGTATCATGACATAACCACCAACCGGATCACATGTTAGTCCTAAATGATGTTCAATTCCAATTTCGGCTGCATAGTTAATTATCTTATCATTTTGTTGATTAAAAAATGCCACCATCGCACTCCCCATAGCACATGCTGTCCCAACTTCTGCTTGACAACCACCAACAGCCCCAGATATCGTCGCATTTTTCTTAACGATATTGCCAAACAAACCACCAACAGCTAATCCTTTGATCAGTTTTGATTTTGAAAGACCTACATCATGATAATAATGATAAATTAACGCCGCCATTATGCCACTAGCTCCCATAGTCGGAGCAGCAACAGTAAATTGACCATCTGCATTTTCTTCACATGCGGCATAAGCATAGGCTGATAAGGATAATTTTTGCTTCAAAGATAGATCCTCAGCTAACATTCCCTGTAAATGCAGTGCTTTAGCAACTCTTGGTAGTTTAAGTGGACCAGGTAGTAACCCAACAGTATTTAATCCTGAAGCCACCGTTTTTAACATTTGATCGATAACCTTATTTAGATATTGCTCAATCCTCCTGTCAAAAGTAAAGACATACTCTACTAGATTCAAATTATGATCATGACAATAGCTCAAGATATCAATCATTGAATTATGAGGATAAACTTCATCATGTAAGTGTAAATCTTCTTCTTCAACTTCAATACTACCACCACCAAGCGAATATATGGTCCATGTTTTGATCTCTTCACTATAAGCATCAAATCCTTTAATGATCAAACCATTAGGTAATCGTGCAGGATAAGCAGGTTTAAAAAAGATTGAACACATTCTTGGAGCAAATGTTTTTCTAATAACATCATTTGTAGAATGTCCCTTACCAGTTAGTGCCAATGATCCAAACAAGATTACTTCAAAGAAAACAGCGTTTGGATAATGCTCCATAAATAGTAAACACGCATTTTGTGGAGCTAAGGTATGACTACTACTGGGACCTTGTCCAATGCGATATAGCTCTTTTAAAGACTCCATTATCTTGTAGCCTCGATTAAAAATAGTTCAAAACCCAGTTGTTTATCAATTATGCCATTTTTTATCTTCTGATCAAGATCAGCAAGTTTTGCTAAAAGATTCATGATCCTTTCTGTAGCGATATTGCGACTATTATTTAATGTGATATTAACGCGAGCAACCTTTGCATTTAATTGATCAGCAATCTGTCTATTATCGTATTTTTTAGCCAATATCTTACATTGATACATAAAACGGAATTGAGATGCTAATATAGCAACTAACTCGATTGGATCATGTTTCATTATCGCTAGATCACGCCAGGCTTCAATAGCTAATCTAAGATTTTTACGCATGACCGCATTAACCATGATAAAAACATTATCATCAAGTGATCTAGCGATAAGATATCTTACATCATTTTTATTTATAACTTTTTTATATAGAGATAGTTTCAATAATTCATTTTTCCAATTAGTGATATCAATCGGTAATCTTTGTATTAATTCATCGATCGCATCAGGCTGAATGTTAATTTTATACTTTGTTAAGTCATTCCTAACGAAAGCTTTAAATTCATCAGTATTAAGAGCTTTTATATTGATCACATTACAAAACTTAATTAACATCTTATATGCTTTTTTACGTTGATCAATACTATATTGACCGTTTTGTTCAATGTAAAAGATTAGATCGGTGAAAACTGATGAATTTTGTAAATACTGTTCTAATACTAAAGATTGTTCATCATTCAATATTTGATTAGCTAAAAATAATGGATTATTTACAATGATCACTTTATGTTGAGCAAACAATGATATCGTATTAGCATCTTCAATTATTTTCTCAATACTAAAATCATTTGCCTGGCCATCATAATAAACAGCATTAACGTTGATTTCCATTTCGTTTTTTTTCAACAACTTTGATAACTCCTGTTTGAGCAAAAAGCTATCATGTCCATAAAGAAAATAATTCATTCAATCACCTTATTCATTATAACAAATTCATTATTGCTCGTATGTAGTAAATTAATAAATCTTGTAAAATAGATACTTATATCACCATGATCAAATGTCTTAAGGTAATGAATCCTATAATCAATCAATCGTTGAATAACATCTTGATGTGGATGATGATATACATTATCTTTTCCTGCGCTAATGATAGCTAAAGCAGGCTTTAATGACCTTAGCAAGTAATCCGATGTACTAGTATTGCTACCATGATGAGCGATCTTCAAGACATCAGCTTGTAGGTTTGGATAATCTTTGATTAGATCAGTCTCAACTTCAGCCGAAATATCACCCAAAAATAAATAATCGATTCCATTGATACTAAATGTCCAAATTTGGCTATTATCATTAATATCATCATAGTGGTTTTTAGATAATAACCCAGTAAGTTGAAATTTACCCAGTTTGATGTATTCCATTTTCTCATCATAAACAGCATCAACTTGATAATTGTCAATCAACCAATCTAAGTTACCATCGTGATCACTATCATGATGTGATATCATGATCGCCTCAATCTTCTTTACACCTAAAGCATCAAGATATCTTTGAAGTTTTGTTTGATTATAGGTTGAACCTGTATCAATTATATTTACTTTATTATTAAACGCAAACCGGATCAAGCAACTATCTCCTTGACCGATGTTTAAAAAAGTAACTTCGCCATAGGGATAAAAGAGTGTTTGATATTGATTAATTAAAATAAGCGCAAAAACAATAAGTATTCGCTTTAATTCATTGTTTTTGTTGTTATAAGTTAAAAAAAACATAAAAATAGAAATGATAAAAATAGAAGGTTTGCCTGTGAATATCAGTTTTGGAATCTCAACCGCAATCTCGTTTGATCTATCACAAATATACCTGATCAAAGAAACATTACCAATTAACAAACAAAAACAAGTTATCCAAAATACAATTAGATAGTATTTTCTCAATAAGCGATAGATAAATATTGAAAACAGATCAGCACGAAAAAAATTAACTAGCTGCACAAACAAAACAACTAAAGATCCATCATAAAAATGAAGATGTCTTCTAAATAAAGCTACAAATCGAATCAGTACGATTAATTGAAAACGTAGATCATAAATATAATATGGATTAATAACTAATAATGTTATGACTAAATAACCTAATCGATCATACTTATCTTCAATCTTGGAAAATATTCTACTCAATAATAATTGATAAATGATAAAACTTAGATTAAATTGATACGCAACTAATAAGATCAGAAGTACGATAATGATATTTACCACATTAGAATACAAAAATAAAACAAGTAAACTTTCAATAAAATAGATTGATGATGAAAAGAAGGTTTGAGTACTACCCATAAAAGCAAATATACTAGTCGAACTCTCTTCGATATCATCATATTGAAATAGAAGTTTTAAGATAAAATTTCTAGCAATTGGATCATCAATCTTTTTTGCCTTTTTAAAAAGTTTCGCTCTTAAACTATCGCCAGGTTTGATGATCTCATAATCATTTATATTTACTATCTTATTGATGTCTTTACTTAAAGCCCAATTTCGATAATCAAATCCATTATTACTAATATCACTTTCTAATTGATCATAAACACCATTAAAGCGAATGATATCGTCATAGTTTACATTATCAAGATCATAGGTAAGATATTTTCTATTATCGATAAGCAAAATCTTATAATTCTCTTTTACCTTTATTATTTTTGCGATATCTGTTGATGGAATAGTGTCGGAAGTTCTTGGTATACTGATCAATAATAAGATCAATAGTAAATAAATATAAGAATGATCATTGAAACGAATGCGCCAATAAAGCAACACACCAATCAAAACAAATAATCTATAATCAAACGCTAATAAAAAAATAATCGCAAAAAATGCTAGATAAATGGCTTTATTTTTCACAGTTTTATATAGGGCTTAATATCCTCTAACTTCTTAACACCTATACCCTTAACATTCATTAATTCATCTATAGTTTGAAATAAACCGTGCTCGTTTCGATAAGCGATGATCGCTAATGCCGTCTTTTCTTTAACGCCCTTTAATGTTATTAATTGTTCATATGTTCCACTGTTAATTGAAACTCGCTTTATCTCTTGCTTAAATGGGATATTGATTACATCGTTATCTTTTAAGGTAATATTAGGATTAAGAGTTGATATATCAGCCTCTTTATCTAGTTCTATCTGAGTTAAGATAACCTCAAGTTTACTAAATGCAGGAATCTTAAATGTTTTCTCTTCTTGCACCGCGCCTCTTACAGATACACAAATCTCTTTATTTACAAGATCAACAGTTTTAATCGATTTAAATCCTACTTGTCCAATTAATAAATATAAACTAAAGATAAAAATAAAAATCAATTTCAACATGATAATCACCACTTTTATATAAGAGAAAAATTACGATATTCCTAAAAAAAATCAGCTTTAGCTGATCTTTAATATCTTTACTTTATAGGGTTCCTTAACTTCAATACTAACAACATCCCCTTCTTTCTTTTCTAGGATAGCTACTGCAAGTGGCGTAACATTCGAAAGCTTGCCATTTAAGGGGTCAGCTTCTACAGAACCGACTATCGTATATGTTTCTTCGGTGTTATCATGCATATCCAATACGGTAACTGTTGAGCCTAGTTTAACTAAGTGCTTACTACCGTTGTTCTCTTCAATTAGCTCATAATTGCTTAACATATGGTCAAGTTCGATAATTCGTGCTTCTATTTTACCTTGTCTTTCACGAGCAGCATCATAATCAGCGTTTTCACTTAGATCTCCCTGAGCTCTTGCCGCAACTAAATCTTCTTTTACTTCTGGTCTTATTACATGTATAAGATGATCACGTTCTTTGATCAATTCATTTAAACCTTCTTGAGTTACTAATATTTTCTCTTTTGCCATATTTCTTACTCCTAACATCTATGTACTATATCATATTATGTCTTATAATACTACTTATTTTGGTAGTCAACAAATCAATAGCCACTTCATTCTTACCGCCTTCTGGTATGATCAAGTCTGCATATCTTTTTGATGGTTCGATAAATAATGAATGCATGATCTTAACTGTAGTCGTATACTGTTCAACTACATGTTCTAATGTTCTACCTCTATCCTTGACATCTCTCATCAGCCTTCTGATAAAACGAATATCAGCTTCTGTATCAACGAATAACTTAATATCTAAACGATTACGGATAAATTCACTTTCTAAAACAAACAATCCTTCCAACACAATGACATCAGCTGGTTCAATGATTTCAGTTTTTAAACTTCTTGTATGATTCACAAAATCATAGATCGGTTTTTCAACAGGTAATCCTTTCGCTAACTGATCTAGTTGTTTAACCAATAATTCATTATCAAAAGCTAATGGGTGATCATAATTTGTCTTTATTCTTTCCTCCATCGTCATATGACTTTGGTCCTTATAGTAATCATCTTGACGAATGATGACTACTGAATTAGTTTCTTCGAACTTCTTTTTTAAGCGCTGAGCAACTGTTGTCTTACCACTTGCACTACCGCCAGCAATACCAATGATCACTGATTTATCCATGAGCTTCCTCCATTTATTTTAAGTATTTATCAATATTCGCTAAATGTTCAGCATATGTTTTGGCATAATAAATCGTTTGATCTCCATACACATCAGCAATAAAGTATAGATAATCAGTCTTTTCAGGATTTAATACTGATTCAATTGCCGATTCACCAGGATTATTGATTGGTCCAATGGGAATTCCACTATAACGATAAGTGTTATATAGTGAGTCAAGATTTGGATTAACCTCACATTCGCGCCAATGTTCATAATCATAAAGTGCATAACATACCGTTACTGACGATTGCAATAACATGCCCTTTTCTAAACGATTAAACCAAACTCCAGATATTATCTTATTGTCCGCCTCGTTACCCGATTCAAATTGCGTTATAGACGCTAAAGTAAATAACTCGTGGATACTATACTGTGAACTATCAAACTCCGTTTTATATTTTTGGTAAATCTCATTTGTTTGATCAAGTAATTTCTTAGTTATATTTAAGGCTGTCGCATTTTCATAAAAATAATATGTCTCAGGGAAAAGATAACCTTCAAGTTTGACTTTCAAACGATCATCCAATACATCGTCTGTAAGAAAGGGATATTCCTCCATTATGCTCTCTATGAAAGACTCATCATTCCAAAGTTCTAATAATTCATCAGCACCAACTTTGGTATTCTCTTCTATTTTATATGCAATCTGTTTTGCCCATAAGCCTTCAGGAATAGTAACTTTGATATCGGTATTAATTGATCCTTTAGGATCATTCAATAAAGTAAAGATACGTTTTACATCCCAACTTTTATCTATAATATAGGTCCCCACTTTTACATCAGTTAAATTTGTTAATCTAACATAAAAATAAGCAATCACATCATTCTTGATAACTTCATTTTCTTTAAGATACTCAGTAATTGATCTAGCATTATCACCGTTCTCAATAACTAATATGTATTCACCAGCAGTTAATTGGATAGGCATTAGTTGTGAACCAATGAATAAAGTAACACTTGTTCCAATCAAAACAATAACCAATATCACATAGCCTAATATATTACGCTTCTTTTTCTTTTTCATCCACAAAAGCTCCTAGTACTTCTTCAACCATAGCTAGTTCGTTTTCCTCTTCTACCGGTTCAAGATTGCCTTCATCATCATATGATGAAACAAACACTTCTTCCTCATCGCCATTAGGATCTTGATAAAGCACATACTTCTTTCCATATTCTTCACTTTCGAATGTGAACAAGATATCCACTTCGACCTCATTGCCATTATCGTCGATAATGAACATTTTATTTGTATCCATTTTTTACCTCTATTTATTTCTTTTACTATCAAGATAGCCTTGCAAAATATTTACTGCCGCTGCCTGATCGATTACTTTCTTACGTTTATTACGACGCATATCAACACTTATTAACATTTTTTCAGCAGACTTTGTCGTTAATCTTTCATCCCACATGACAACTGGCATATTTACCACCTCACTCAACATATCTTTAAACATCAAAGATATTTCTCCTCTTTGACCAATATCACCATTCATATGTTTTGGAAGACCTAATACTATCGTTTCAGGTTTGTTTTCATTAATCTCATTTAACACAAGATCCAAAGCAGCTTCATAATCATTTTCGTCAAAACGAATAGTCTTAACAGGACGAGCGAGCATACCTAAAGCATCGCTAATAGCGATGCCTACTGTTTTACTTCCTAAATCTAAACCAATCACTCGCATTATTTATCTTCCAAATAAGATCTTACCAATTCCTCGATGATCTCATAACGTTCTACCGACTGAATAATACTACGAGCATTCTTATGACTTGAAATATAAGCTGGGTCATTGGAAATCAAATAGCCTGATAATTGATTGACAGCATTATAACCTTTTTCTTCTAATGCTTCTTTTGTCAAAGCTAAAACTCTCCTGATCGAATCTTTTCTTAATTCATCAGCCTTAAAGGACATCGTTTCAGTAACTTTTTTCGCCATCTTCATCCCTCCAGTCACATTGTAGCCTATGTTTTAGATAAATCAAAATTTAATTCCAAGCTTTGACTTTAATTGATCAAGAACATTTGTAATCGCACTAGTATCTTTTCCACCAGATTGAGCCATATCAGCTCTGCCTCCGCCATTACCTTGACTTAATATAGCAGCTTCTTTGGCTATATCACCAGCTTTATAACCATTAGCGATCGCTTTTTCTGAACAATAGACCACATAGATAACTTTATCGTCACTAACATTATACAAGAATATCAATGAATCTTTAAGTTTATTTTTCAAATTATCTATGATTGTCTTAAGATTATCACTTGAAGCATCTTTAATTTGAGCGATTATGATATTTAGATCATTTATAACCCTAACATCATCAAGTAATTGTTGAGCTTTTAAAGCCATCAAACGATTATTTTGTTCAAAGATGATATCATTAAGCTGTTTATTCTCAAGGATTAACTGTTCTATTTTTTCAACAACATTAACAATGCTACCAGTTTTTAAAAGCTGACTTACCTTTATCAAACGATCTTGTTCATTTAAGAAAGCTTCATAGGCATCTATTCCGCTGATTGAGGTAATTCGACGTATACCACTACCAATACTTTCCTCACTAACGATTTTAAATAACCCAATGTTTGCAGTATTACTAACATGAGTACCACCGCATAGCTCTTTTGATACATCTCCCATACTAACAACCCTAACCAATTTATCATATTTTTCATCAAATAACGCTGTAGCTCCACTGTCTTTAGCATGATCAAGATCCATGATATTGGTTGTTACATTATGTGCTTGATAAATATAATCATTAACTAATTTTTCAATCTCACGTAATTGTTCTTGTTCCACTTTAGCAAAATGCGTAAAATCAAACCTAAGGTACTTATCACTCACATATGAACCGGCTTGTGTTATATGCTTACCTAATATCGTTTTTAATGCAGCTTGCAACAAATGAGCACTAGAGTGATTATTACGAATTAAGTTTCTTCTATCTTCAAATACTTCAAGTCTTAGTTTATCATTAAGTCTCAATACACCATCGTTTATCTTGATATAATGCAAGTGTTGTTTATTCGGAGCCTTTCTAACATCAATAACATCACCATTGATATATTCACTAGAGATTACCCCTCTATCAGCTATTTGGCCACCACTCTCAGCATAAAATGGTGTCATTGAAAATATTGCTTCACCCTCATTATCTATTTCATCAACTGCTTCTCCATATTTAAATAGACCGATTACTTTCGCCTCACATTTTAAAACTTCATATCCACAAAATTCACTCTTTAAAGTAAAATTAATCAGATCAGCCGACTGTGATGACATTGATTCCATCTCCGCACGAG
>JAQUCI010000140.1 GCA_028686295.1 Erysipelotrichaceae bacterium
AAGGCAAAGCTAGTATATCAAAACTATTATCTTCGGGTAAAGTTGGTAAGATCACTGAAGCATTAAGTGCATTGGGTATGGTAATTATTGGTTCATTAGTTTGTACAGTAATTGGTGTAACCACTCCACTAACATTTAGTGCTGGTGTTTCATCTCCTGTAGTATTACAGGATGTATTAAACTCTATTTTCCCAAAAATCCTTCCATTAGTTGTATTCTTCGCAAGCTATGCCATGGTTAAAAAAGGCTTCAAGCCATTAAAAATTATTGGTTTGTTAGCATTAGTTGGTGCAGTACTTGGACTACTTGGAATTCTTGCATAAGGAGGTTATTAGATGCAGACGTTAATGGATAAGCATAAAGCATTGTTTAAGGTTGAAAAACCAATTATAGGGTGTCTTCATTTAAGACCTCTTCCAGCTACTCCTAATTGGGATCCTGAATATACAATAGAAAAGCATATCGAAGATCTCAAAAGAGAAGCTAAAATATTGATGGATTTAGGATTCGATGCCGCAGTATTTGCGAATGAGGGAGATATTCCTTATGTAAATCAGGTTGACCCAGTTCAAATTGCCGTATTTACCAGAATCGTCACGGAAGTGTCTAAAACACTGACAATACCATTTGGTACAGGGATGATGTTAGATCCAGTTGCTTCATTTGCTGTTGCAAAAGCTACCGGTGCTAAATTCATGCGTGGTATCTATCATGGAACGCAGTATGGTGACTTTGGTGAAATTACACGTAATACGGGTAATATCTGGCGTTATGCTAAAACCATTGGTATGAATAATTTCCCCGTCTATACAACAATTGAACCACATGGTGGAACATATGTTGATACCAGAGAGATTGAAGAAATCTATAAATCGGCTAGTTTCAATTTACCAATCAATGGATATATCCTATCTGGTGTTGGTAAACAAAAACCGGAAGATACTGTATATGCCAAATTAAAGGCATTTGATACAAAGGTTCCTCTAATACTAAATAGTGGAGCAACTCCTGAGAATATTAAAGGAATGCTACCATATATTGATGGAGTGATCGTTGGAACAGCTCTGAAGGAAGGTCATTATTTATTTAATCCAATGTCATATGATAATGCGAAAGCATTCATTGAAGCAGCACGAGGATAAATAAACAGTAAAGAGGAATTAGCAATAGTTCCTCTTTTTCAAGAGGAAGGATATATTATGAAGGCTATAATATTTGATATTGATGGAACACTATATGATGAGCATAAAAGAATTTATACTTTAAGTAGTGTTTTAGCAATCAAAAAATTAAGAGAAAAAGGGATCATCGTTATCATCGCTACTGGTAGACCTCCACAAGCCATGACGCAGTTACTAGCTAACAATATCGAGTGTGATTATCTAATAGCTGGTAATGGTCATATAGTAAGAAATAGTCAAGGTCAAGATATTATCAAGAATACGTTTCCAATAGAACTATGTGATGATATCAAATATTATTGTCAAAAACATAATGAAGGACTTCTCTTTAAGTTTCCAGAGTTTACTTATATCTATTATGATTGTGATGCATTCAGTGTCGTTTATGAAAGAAACAAAGAAGCACTAAATAAAACGATCTTATTTGATCGTCAAGATATCCATTTAAGTGTTCAAGCAATTGGTGGATGTATTGGTTCGACTCTAGCTCAACTTAAGTGCTTTAATGATCATTTTAATAATCGTTGTGTAGCAACGAATATCGATGGTAAGTACTCTGATATCGGCTTGTATAACGTTACAAAGAAGAGCGCACTTGTTGATCTATTAGAATTATTAAAGATAAACCCAATTGATTGTATGAGCTTTGGTGATAATTTCAATGATATAGAAATAAATCAATATGTTGGCATCGGCATAGCGATGGGTAATAGTGTGAGTGAACTTAAAGCTAAATCAGACTATACAGCTGATAATATCGATGAAGATGGAATCATGAAGTCATTGATCAAATACCACATTATTGATTGAAGTATTTAACTGATAATAGCATTATTATGAACAACTACTTATTGAAGTAGTTTTTTATATTATAAAGGGCATTAAACTAGCGTGGGATTTACACAAGACAACTATACAGATCATGAAGATTTAGAAAGGGTTATCATCACTGTATCATGAATATTTGTGTGCTAATCTAACGCCCTCATATATATTGAGCATGAAAGAGGTAAAATGTTTCAAAAGAATTTATTTTTTTGATAAATATACCACATAATAAATAATATGATAAACTTAAGACATCACAAATAATCGAAACTATCATTTATAATACTTATAGACAAATTGAGAAAGGTAAATTATGTCCACAAATAATAACGAAGAAAACAATCATAAGAATTTGATCGTTAAAGACGATGAATATGTTTGGGTATACGAATTCTCCTTGTGGAAAAACCCTACAGTCTTAATCACAATAGCTAAGATAATTACCTTAGCTAGTTTGATAGTGGGTGTATTTATGTTTGTCATTACAGCAATAGATGATATCAGTCAAGCATTGACAGTAGCGACAAATGTTTTCATGTTTACACTTGGTATAATGAGTGGCTTATTGTTAATAGCCTATCCACTCTACAGTATCATTAACAAGGGTAAATACATCGTCGTCTTTGAAATGAACGATAAAGAGATCATTCATCGTCAATTAGAAACCCAATTTAGTAAAAATCAAGTAGTTAGTTTACTAACAACAGTTGTTGGAGCTCTTGCTAAAAACCCAACAGTATCAGGAGCTAATATCTTGTCAGCCACAAAGAAAGCCCAGAAGACTATCTTTACTAAAGTGTATAAAGCAGTAATAAATGAGAAAAGACAAGTAATCTATCTTAATGATCTTAATGGATTTAATCAAATATATGTTGAGCCTGAAGACTTTACGTTTGTTAAGGAATATATTATCAAACGGTGTCCAAGCAATACAAAGATTGTCTATAAATAAATTATTTTTAAAATCTCAAATCATCAAAAAGAGATCTACTAACAACAGCGTGTTAGTAGATCTTTTGTTTTATCAGATTATTTAGATTTGTTTAATTATCACTTATACATCTATAACTTGATAATTAGCCGCTTTCATGACTCGATTCATGATGGCTTTTCCTATACCTATTTCAGGGATAGCTACAATATAAGCTTCCTTAACTTCAAGTTGATCTAATTGACGGAATGCGGAAAATAGATTTTTAGCAATAGTATTCAAGTCATCGAGTGATCCTAAATCAATAACTATATCAGTGTCCAATGATGAGATTATATTGGTTGGACCTAATACGGCTATCTTAGGATCAGTTTTAGTTTTGGTGAGTAAAATTAAGCTTTAACTGCGTTGTTTGAGCCGCGTATGACCTTTAATGTTGCCATAGGGGCATAATGTTTATATTTCATTCCTGGAGCTTTAGGCACATTATCAATTAAAATCTCTGATTGATCTAAAACA
>JAQUCI010000141.1 GCA_028686295.1 Erysipelotrichaceae bacterium
GGGGTACCTTTTCTAATTAACTGGTTTTATGACTTAAATCATGAAGAATTTGTATAATATGTTCTTTTGTCTTTTTTGAGACATTATCCGCAAACATTTCAAAGGTGATCCGCTGTTTGTTTAATCCTAATAAATAGTGATCAAAACCATTACTGATGGTGATCAATGAGCAATGTTCTTTATCAACATGATCATAATAAGAACTAAATGTTTCAAATGGTTCAAAGATCATAGAATATTCATCAGCTAATACAAGATGACAAAATAAATGCTCACTTGGTTGAGAAGAGATATCTAACTTCCTTTTACCAGTTTTATAATCATCAAGTGCCCTTTCGATCGTTTCTCTTTCTCGATTTACGATATAATCTGGTATCTCAATATCAAGATCAACCTTTACTCTTTTGATTGGTACGATCATCTCTTTATAAGAATACTTATCGATAACTAAGCGAGCAGATGGTAAATTCAATTGTCTTTGATATTCTTGAACCAATAATTCGCCAAGATATTCCATTTCTTCATAGTCTTGTTTACGCCTTGTAAAACGAGAACTGATATCACCTGCTGGCCCTAACATAAACGTAAAGAATTCATCAGGATAAAGTTCTTTTAAGCGTCTGATCACATAGCCGGGATACTCAGCCGTAAAATCACCTTGTTGCATCTTTTGGGTCGTTGGATGTGAATTATAGATCAAAACAGTAGCTACTCTTTTATCCTGAAGATAAAAAGATAAAGTTTCCGCAAAAATATTCTTACTATCTTGATCACTGATCCTTGATTTACCAGTTTTATCAAAGAATTCATAACGATATGAATATCTAATTTGCTCATCTTCAACAAATTTTATCTTATTGATATTCTTTCTTAATTCATCTAAAAAGAATGCTTTATAGGCCTCATCTGTCTTAAGACATGGACAATAATGAGAATGAGTCGCTGAGGTGATCAAATCGATCTTTTGATCCAATACCTCTTCGATCACAGCCTTTATCTTATCACGATAACTTAAGTGAACCTCTACTGTATCGATCGATAGATGATATAGTGGCTTTTCATTGATAGCTAATACTAAGATTCGACAATAAAGATCATCAGCCACTGCCATATGTTTATTATTTGATAACATGCGATTAACCGGAAATGTTGGGTTAATCACAAATTGATGAAATCCAAGTCTCATGATGAACCTCCTTTATCTGACTGTATCAAGGGTATAGCGAATAGCTGTACCTTGATGAATATTCTTCATTAATATCTTACGAGTCGTATTTGTACTCGGCATATAACGCTCTTTACAGGTATCATAGTTTTCAGGATCCTTCAAGATCGCTTCACACGCATCAAGATGATACTGCAAACTAACGCTACTAACATCTAATGCACCATGCCCGGGAAATACCCCCGTTATATCCTTAAAACGCGGCTGTAACTTCTTAAAAGCATTCCTAGAAGCCAATACCGTACAATTTTCAGCACACAACTCACCTGGTTTAGCCTTAGATATTCCACTGGTGTCTCCACTAAATAAAGTCATGTTATAAAGATCAAGGTAACCACACTGCCCCGGCGTATGACCTGGTAATAACACCGCCTCTACCTCATAGCCATCACCCAAATCAAAACGATGGCCATCAGCTACCCCAGTAATCTTATAGGGTTGATATTTAATCAGATCATTTCGATCAAATTCAGTCCACTTCGGTTTACCATTTTCATCAAAAAGATAATCCCAAATCTTATCATTATTGATAGCATTCATCCTCTGTACTTCACACTTTGAACAATAGATCTCTTCAAACTGAGCATTACCATATGCATGATCATAATGAGCATGGGTACAAGCAACGATCAAAGGTTTATCTTTAACGATCTCTTTTACTAAGCCCTTAAGATCACCAACCCCAAATCCAGTATCGATCAGCATCGCTTTCTTTGGACCATCGATCAAATACATCCAGGGATCACCGGCACCATCAAGCGTCTCGGTAAAGATCGCCCACATGTTATCACGCATCTGATACACTTCCGCATATGGATTAACTGGATATTCTTTTTTTAATGTCGAAAACTCTCTTAAGATCTTCATATAAGACCATCTGATCGGTTTTTCTTCCTCCCACACGATCTTCTTTGATTTTAGATTAGATTTAATGTAACGATTTTCATTCATCATTATTCTTCCTTTCTCATAATCTGTTTGTTATCCTACTTTAATGATAACCCCACAGCCAAGAAAAACACACATTCATAATTTGTATTTTTATTAGATCAAACAACGAAAGAAAAACCCTTAAGTTTAATCACTCAAGGGTTTGTACACTGTACTTTGATGCTGTTGTTTATCCAAGATGGTCATACTAATATTAAGTAATCCATAGATTGGAACAAGAGTAACGATCAATCCTTTAACAAGCGAACCGGTATCTTTGATCAAAGTCATGTTATTCGCATCTAAGAAATGGCTAGTAGTCCCAACATGAATGTTGCTTAATAGATCACTATAGGTTAATGGATTCAATGAAGCGATATTTGATGTGACCAACATAAATAAGATAAACGAAGTTACACAAATAAGCGCTAATGTATACGCCCTATTATGCGTGATTACCGTAAACAACAAGATCAAACCCAACATAACACCAAAGATCAATAAATGAAACAACAACTGCGCAACACTTAAATAAAGATAAGGCATATGCACGCTATGGTTAAGCCACTGATCAAAATAACTGATCATCCGATCAACATTACCAAGACCATAAGCTATGATACTAACTCCTAAAAACAATCCCAAACCAAGCACATAACTTAAGCTAAATTCAGACCAAGCCTTCATAAACGAAGCCTTTAAGTGATCCTTAGTTTCATCATGCCTTACAAGCCCATAAAAACGATCAAACATAAAGACGATCACCAATATCCACACAAGATAAGTATTATGCGTCATAAAATAATAAAAGTAATCGAGTGCCCCCACAACGCCAAACAAATGTGCACTACTTGGCGTTTTGCCATCAATAGGCCATACATTAAAAGCAGGATTTATCTTTAACTCAGGTAAAGAATAAATACTGAAACCATTCATGATAAAACTTCTTAACTCAGCATCATTTTGAAATTGATCAAGGCTTACCTTAACCTGATTATACAAAATAGCCGCTTCATCATAATCAGCCACACCATAAGCTTCATGTAAAGCAATGATGTTTTCAAACAAGCCAGAAAGCTGTTTTTGATCATTAGTACTATAAGTCTTTAGTAAAGGATCATCCCTTAAACTCATTGCCTCGCTATACAAAACATCAATATTAGCTTTATGATATTGATGATTGATCGCATTATTATCAATATACTTATTCATGGTATAAAGCGGAAATAATGCTGTGATAATGACCAACAAGATCATTCGCCATTTACTGCTAACTATCTTTAATACTCTTTGATACAT
>JAQUCI010000026.1 GCA_028686295.1 Erysipelotrichaceae bacterium
TTTGATGTTAGTATGCTTAATGGAGTTTGGTGTGCTAAAATAGTCATGCGATATCTCCTGTGTTTTGTGTTCTAACTAAATTATAGGTTATATCGCTTTTTCTATTCCACACTTATTTTACACAATCGTTTTTGTATTATACTTGACAAATGAAAATAGATAGACTAAACTCAACCCATAAAACAAAATATCAGTAGAGGTAGCGGTGAAGATTAGTAACTTAGTTAGCTGGCAGGCAATGATCTAAGTGAAAGGCAACCATCGCCGAACAGCGGTATTGGCAAATATTGTCTGTGGGGTCATAAGGAATACTTATGGCACTCCTTCGTAAGAAGAGGAGCTATTACAGTACATGGTTTATCAACTCGTGTGTAATAGCATACGAGTTTTGTTTTATTAGAACCATGGAGAAATGATATGAAGAAAATTTTATTAGGCTTAGCATTAATCTTGATCATGTCAGGGTGTGCAAACAATCCATCTGATCAATCAAAGACCCCAGAAACATCAAGCATGACTGTTGAAGAAGGACAACTGATCGTTGGTATGGAGTGTAATTATGCTCCTTTTAACTGGACGCAGATTGAAGAGAATGATTTTACAGTAGCTATTTCAGAAGTTGATTTTGCGGATGGTTACGATGTGCAGATGGCCCAAATGATCGCTGATGAGTTGGGTTTGGAATTGGTTGTAAAGAAACTAGCTTGGGAAGGGTTGATTCCAGCTTTAAATGCTGATGAGATCGATCTAATTATCGCCGGTATGACTGAAACTCCTGATCGTGCTGAAAGTGCTGACTTCACATCGCCATATTATGAATCAGATATGGTTATGATCGTTAGGGCTGATGATGCGCTTGTTGATGCAACATCAATCCAAGATTTTGGTGGAAAGATCGTTATGGGTCAATTGAATACAACATATGATGAGATCATTGACCAGATTGAAAATGTAATACATGCGACACCGCAAGAAAGTTATCCACGTATGGTGTTGTCTTTATTGGAAAATGAAGTTGATGCCTTAACAGCTGAGCTACCAGTTGCTGTAGGTGTAGTTGCTGCTAATCCTTCGTTAGCCATCGTTCAGTTTGAAGATGGCAGTGGTTTTGATGTAGATACTTCTGTATCAGTTGCTGTTAAGAAAGGTAATGACGAACTAAGAGAAGCTGTTCAGGCAATCTTAGATACGATCGATCAAGACACAAGAAATCAAATGATGATCGACGCTACTAATCGTCAACCTGCTGTGGAATAATGAAGTACTTAACGATCACCGGTAATCAATTCATTGATGCCTGCCTAAGTATTCTTATTACATTTTGGCCATCATTACTATTAGGTGTCAAGACTGTACTTTTGGTAGCGATCAGTGGCACGATCATCGGCTTGGTAATCGGTTTGATAATCGGTGGTCTTAGAGCTATCAAGGTGGAAAAGGGATCGATCATTTATTTCATTAAGTGGGTATATGATATCTTGGCTAAATGTTATGTAGAGATATTCAGAGGCACACCGATGATGGTTCAAGCTGTTTTTATCTACTATTGGTTAAAACCAGCATTTGGTTGGAGTCCGATCATTGCAGGTATATTTGTCATATCGATCAATACAGGCGCTTATATGGCTGAGATCATTAGGGCAGGAATTCAATCTGTAGAAATCGGACAAACGGAAGCAGCACGTAGCTTGGGAATGAGTGCTCAACAAACAATGATGAGCATCATCATTCCTCAGGCTATCAAAAATGCGTTTCCGGCAATTGGTAATGAATTTATCGTTAATATCAAGGATAGTTCGGTATTAAATGTTATATCGGTTACTGAGTTGTTCTTTCAAGCTAAATCGATTGCGGGTAGTTTATATAGGTACGAAGAAACATTTTTAGTTACAGCGTTTGTTTATTTGTTTCTGACTATCATAACTAGTTTTATTCTAAATTTGATTGAAAAAAGGATAAATAAAACTAAAACTAGTTTTCCGACTTCATCTACAACGACAAATATGGTAAAGGCTCAAGGTGAACATTAATGAATGATAATGTGATAAAGATTCAAAACTGTCGTAAAAGTTTCGGTAATCTTGAGGTTTTAAAAGATATAAACTTTACAGTAAATAAGGGTGATGTCGTTTGTTTGATCGGATCAAGTGGATCAGGTAAATCAACATTGCTTCGATGTATCAATCGTTTGGAGAAGATTGACTCAGGAAATATACTGGTGGATGATATTGATATTTATGATCAAAGTATTGATCTGAATAAATATCGTGCCAAAGTAGGAATGGTGTTTCAGTCGTTTAATCTATTCAACAATCTAAATGTCATTGGTAATTGTATGATCGCTCAACATAAAGTCTTAAAAAGAAATAAACAAGAAGCCCAGAAGACAGCAATGTTCTTTCTTAAGAAGGTTGGTATGGAACAGTTTGCCAAAGCCGCTTCTACACAATTGTCAGGTGGTCAAAAACAAAGAGTAGCGATTGCAAGGGCGTTATGTATGAATCCTGAGATACTGTTGTTTGATGAGCCAACTTCAGCACTTGATCCAGAGATGGTACAAGATGTGCTTGATGTAATGAAAACATTAGCTAAAGAGGGATTAACGATGATCGTTGTTACTCATGAAATGAGTTTTGCCAAAGAAGTGGCTAATAAAGTGGTTTTTATGGATAAAGGAATCATAGCCGAAGAAGGCAGTCCACAAGTTATATTCACAAAACCAAATAACCCTAGAACCCAAGAATTTTTAAAAAGAATCATAAGATAACAGATTTTCTGTTATCTTTTTTTGTTATTATTTGATAAAATGTATATATAAAGGAGAATAGTATGAAATTTTATAAATCAAAACGTATTTACACAGAAGATGGTCTTGTAGATGGTTTCATCGGTGTTGATAATGGGAAAGTAGTTAGTCTAATCGTTGGTGAACTAGATGAGCCATATGAAGATTTTGGTAATTATCGAATTATACCAGGGATTATCGATACTCATAATCATGGTGCTGTTGGTTATAGTTTTGGCAATAGCACAACAGAACGGGAAATAGAGACATGTCTTTTGGGTGAAGCATCTTTTGGCGTCACTGGGATATTTCCAACGGTTAATCAAGCAGAGCAATTTTCATTACTTGTTGATGTTGCTGAAAAAGAAGTAACTGGAGCAAAGATTTTAGGTATTCACTCAGAGGGACCTTGGGGATCTCGTGTAGGTGAAAAAGGAGATCCAAAGAATACATATTATAAACCGGTTGATCTTAATTATGCTAAAAAAATGGTTGAAGAAGGTCGTGGTTGGCTAAAACTTGTTGCGATTGCTCCTGAGGTTGATAATGCATTAGATGCCATTGGTTATTTTAAATCAGTTGGCGTCACAACTAGTGCTTATCATACTAATGCTAACTATGAGCAAGCTAATATCGGCATTGATAATGGGATATCAGTCGCAACACATCTAGGTAATGTCATGACCGGTCTTCATCATCGCGATGTTGGGACAATGGGTGCTTGTATCCTAAGAGACGAAGTGACATGTGAGCTCATCTGTGATGGATTACATGTAAGTTTGCCAATGGTCAAATTGGTACTAAAGATGAAGGATCACGACAAGATCATGATGATATCGGATAATGTCGGTTTTGCAGGAGCACCGGTTGGTCACTATCAAGGGACAAAAGATAATGCTAACAATGATCGCAAAACGATCTATGTTACCGAAGATGGTTTTGTTGTAAGTGAAAGTGGTCGCTTATCTGGTAGTAGTAAACCAGTGATGTATGGTATAAAGAATTTAGTCGAAGTTTTAGGTATGAATCTTGATGATGTCGTCAAGATGAGCAGTTATAACGCTGCCAAGAAATATGACCTAAAACAAAGGGGCAGTATAGCCTTAGCCAACTACGCTGATTTTGTAGTGATCGATGATAATTATGATGTATTGGCAACTTTTGTAGAAGGTCGAAAAGTATACGATAGAGCAAATACAAAGATTGAGATAAATCCAGAATTCTTAAAAAGTAAACTTGATTGATAAAATATAATGAAAGGAAATAATAACTATGAATCTCTTAGTACAATCAGATGATTATGGTTTTACCAAAGGTGTAACGCTTGGTATATTGGATGCGATCGATAATGGAATTATAACTTGCACTGGTTTGTTTGTGAATATGGGTGAAAGTAGTAAGTTTGCAGCAGAAAAGATGAAAGATTATCCAGATACTTGTTTTGGTATAGATTTCAATATTGTTTCTGGTCCATGTGTTGCTGATCCTAAATTAATTCCGAATCTTGTTGATGAAAATGGGATGTTTATTAAGTCGACAGTAAGATACGCTGATCCTCGTTTTTCTAAAGAAGGTGATAATGGCGAATTATGGCCATATGAAGAAGTGTTAATAGAAATTAGAGCGCAGTTTCAAAAGTATATTGAATTAACTGGTAGAAAACCAGAATATCTCCACAATCATTCAATTACGGCTTTTGCGAAAGAATATGTTAGAGCAATAACCGATTTATCGAAAGAAACTGGTGTTATTTATTCAAGGGACATAAGAGCTAAATATCAGTTTGGAGGAATGAAAGGTTCATGGAACATCAAACCATTTAGTATCGAAAACCAACTAAAGACATCTGCACTTGAATATGTCAAAGAACACGCTGATGAAATGTTGGAATTTGATTACGCCGCATTAGGTGGACATGCCGCTTTCGTTGATAGCGAATTGTTTAAATGGACAACCTATACCATTATTCGTTGTAAAGATCATGAAATGTATACTTCGGATTTTATGAAAGAATGGATCAAGAAGAATAATGTTAAGTTGATTTCTTATCGTGATCTTAAATAATAGCTGATTTAAACAGTCTTGATGAAAAGTTTGGTCAAAAGCACCAAACTTTTTTCTGTTCACTGATTTTTGATCATTTAAGCTGTTGACAATGATTACTCATCGTATTAGAATGTAATAGCTATTAAATAGTATGGTTTCCTTAATTGGGAACTATATTAATGTAAGAGTTAGGCACACCAGGAAGTGTGTGCAAAGAAGCGAAAGGAGATAGTAATGCCTACAATTAATCAATTAGTTCGTAATGGTCGTTCAAATAAAGTATGGAAATCAAAATCGCCTGCTTTAAATAGAGGATACAACTCATTACAAAGACATGCTACCAGCTTGACATCACCACAAAAACGTGGGGTTTGTACTCGTGTTGGTACTATGACACCGAAAAAGCCAAACTCAGCGTTACGTAAATATGCACGTGTTCGTTTGAGCAATGGTATGGAAGTTACAGCTTACATTCCAGGTGTTGGACACAACTTACAAGAACATAGCGTTGTCTTGATAAGAGGTGGACGTGTTAAGGATTTACCTGGTGTACGTTATCACATTATCCGTGGTACGTTGGACTGTGCTGGAGTTGAAGGTCGTCGTCAAAGTCGTTCTTTGTACGGTGCTAAGATCCAAAAGTCGACTGTTTAGTCGTTAATGAGAAAGGAAGGAAATTAAATGCCAAGAAAAGGTCATATAGCCAAAAGAGATGTATTGGTAGATCCAATATATAACTCAAAATTGGTTACGCGTTTAATCAACAAGATCATGTACGACGGAAAAAGAGGAGTCGCACAAACGATCTTATACAATGCATTTGATATCGTTGAAGAAAAGACAGGACGTCAACCGATGGAGGTCTTTGAACAAGCTTTAGAAAATGTCATGCCAATGTTAGAGTTGAAGGTTCGTCGTGTTGGTGGTTCAAACTATCAAGTACCGATTGAAGTTTCAAAAGAAAGACGTTTAACTTTAGGTTTACGTTGGATTGTTAATTATTCACGTTTACGTCATGAAAAAACCATGGAACAACGTTTAGCTGCTGAGATTATGGATGCGGCTAACGGAACTGGAGCATCAGTTAAGAAAAAAGATGACACTCATAGAATGGCTGATGCAAATAAGGCATTTGCGCATTACCGTTGGTAATTGCTCAGGTAAAGGAAAGGAGTGCTCGCTATGGCACGTGAGTTTTCACTAGAAAAAACTAGAAATATTGGTATTATGGCCCACATTGATGCGGGCAAGACCACCACTACCGAACGAATCTTGTTCTATACTGGACGTACTCATAAGATTGGGGAAGTTCATGATGGAGCAGCTACAATGGACTGGATGGCGCAAGAGCAAGAAAGAGGTATCACTATTACTTCGGCTGCGACCACAGCGCAGTGGAAGGGTTGTCGAATTAATATTATTGATACACCAGGTCATGTAGACTTCACAGTTGAAGTTGAAAGGTCATTGAGAGTATTAGATGGAGCGGTAGCGGTGTTAGATGCTAAAAGTGGAGTTGAACCGCAAACAGAAACGGTTTGGCTACAGGCCAGCAAATACAACGTACCGAGAATAGTATTTGTCAATAAGATGGATGCAACAGGAGCTGACTTTTATATGTCTTTAGAATCATTAGGAGACAAATTAGGAGCTCGTGCTGCGGCGATTCAATTACCGATAGGTGTTGAATCCGAATTTGAAGGTTTGATTGATATTGTCGAATTAAAGACACATAAATTTCCAACAGATTTAGCTAATAAGGATACAGTCACAGATGGTGTTCCAGCTAATATGGAACAGAAGGTTAATCAATATCGTCAATCATTGTTAGAGATGATCGCTGATTTTGATGAGGATTTCATGATGAAGGTTCTTGAAGGTGAAACTCCGTCAGTGGAAGAGATCAAATCAGTTATCAGAAAGGCTGTATGTTCTGGGTCATTTTTCCCAGTATTATGTGGAGCAGCATATAAAAACAAGGGTGTTACAGCGATGCTTGATGCTGTTGTTGATTATTTGCCAAGTCCGATTGATGTACCAAACATCAAGGGTAAATTGCTAGATGGTACTGAAAGCGTTCGAAAGAGTAGTGATGAGGGGCCATTCTCGGCTTTAGCGTTTAAAGTTATGACTGATCCCTTCGTTGGAAGATTAACTTATTTCCGTGTTTACTCTGGTTCGGCAAAAGCAGGAACTTATGTACTTAATGCGACTCGTGGCTCAAAAGAGCGTTTCGGTCGTCTAGTACAGATGCATGCTAATCACCGACAAGACATTGATGAGGTACATGCTGGAGATATTGCTGCTGTTGTAGGATTAAAGAATACGACAACGGGAGATACTTTATGTGCAGAAGATAGTCCGATCATCTTAGAATCAATGGTGTTTCCAGAACCAGTTATCTCGGTTGCTATTGAACCTAAATCTAAAAATGATGCAGATAAAATGGATCAAGCATTAGTTAAGTTATCCGATGAAGATCCAACATTTAGAACTTATACAGATGATGAAACAGGCCAATTGATCATCAGTGGTATGGGTGAATTACACCTGGATATCATTGTTGATCGTATGAAACGTGAATTCAAAGTTGAGGCTAATGTTGGTGCTCCTCAGGTTGCTTATCGCGAGACGATTCGTGGTACTGCTGAATGTGAGGGGAAATTTGTTCGTCAATCAGGTGGTAGAGGACAATATGGTCATGTTTGGATTCGCTTTGAACCAAACGAACAAGGCAAGGGTTTTGAGTTTAAAAATGCTGTTGTTGGTGGTACTGTTCCAAAGGAATATATCAAACCAGTACAAGATGGTTTACAATCAGCCTTAAGTAGTGGATTGATAGCTGGTTATCCGATAATCGATATCAAAGCCACATTATTCGATGGTTCATATCATGAAGTAGACTCAAACGAAATGGCATTTAAGGTTGCTGCTAGTATGGCATTAAAGGAAGCTGCTAAGAAATGCGATCCGGTATTGCTTGAACCAATAGAATTGCTTGAAGTGACAGCTCCCGCAGAGTATCTAGGTAGTGTCATGGGCGATATCTCTGGAAGACGTGGACAGATCGTTGACCAAACAGAAAGAGGAAAAGCGGTTATCGTAAAAGCTAAGGTTCCTTTATCTGAAATGTTTGGTTATGCTACTGATCTTCGTTCATTTACTCAAGGTCGTGGCAACTATTCAATGAAGTTTGATCATTACAGTGAAGTTCCTAAGAGTATCGTTGAGAAGATAAATAAGAAAAAGGCATAATGATAATAAAGATTGATTTATCAATGCTTTTATCTTAGAATATAGTTGATAAAAAATTAAATAAACAGGAGGAATTTGCAAGATGGCAAAACAAAAATTTGACAGATCTAAGACCCATGTCAATATTGGTACAATTGGTCACGTTGACCATGGTAAAACAACATTGACTGCTGCTATAACGAATGTTTTAGCTAAAGAAGGTCTTTCCAAAATCATGCGTTACGATGAAATCGATGGCGCACCAGAAGAGAAGGCACGTGGTATTACTATTAACACAGCTCATGTTGAGTATTCAACAGCTGCTCGTCACTATGCACATGTTGACTGCCCAGGTCATGCTGACTATGTAAAGAACATGATCACAGGAGCTGCACAAATGGATGGTGCGATCTTAGTTGTTGCTGCTACTGATGGACCAATGCCTCAGACTCGTGAGCACATTCTACTAGCTCGTCAGGTTGGTGTTCCTTATATCGTTGTTTTCTTGAACAAATGCGATATGGTTGATGATCCAGAATTGATCGATCTTGTTGAAATGGAAGTTCGTGAATTATTAAGCGAGTATGAATTTGATGGCGATAATGCACCCGTTATTCGTGGTTCAGCATTAAAAGCTGGCGAAGGCGATCCTAATTGGACTCCAAGTATCTTGGAATTAATGAAGGCTGTTGATGAGTATATTCCTGATCCTGTTCGTGAAACAGATAAACCTTTCTTAATGTCAGTTGAAGATGTTATGACAATCACTGGTCGTGGTACAGTAACTACAGGTCGTGTTGAACGTGGTACATTGAAATTGAATGAAAAAGTTGAGATCGTTGGTATTAAACCTACAAAAGAAACAGTCGTTACTGGTATTGAAATGTTCCGTCAATTATTAGACGAAGCAACCGCTGGTGATAATGTTGGTACACTATTACGTGGTGTTAACCGTGAAGAAGTTCAACGTGGACAAGTATTGGCTAAACCAGGTAGTGTTAAGCCACATACACAATTTAATGCACAAGTTTACGTTCTGACTAAAGAAGAAGGTGGAAGACACACACCATTTGTATCAAACTATCGTCCACAATTCTACTTCCGTACAACTGATGTAACTGGTGTTATTAAACTACCAGCTGGTACTGAAATGGTAATGCCTGGTGACCATGTTAACTTAACAGTTGAGTTAATCGCTCCAATCGCTGTTGAACAAGGTACTAAATTCTCAATTCGTGAAGGTGGCCGTACAGTAGGAGCTGGAAACGTTACCGAAATCATTAAGTAAAGACTTAATCTTTATACTTAAAGCATTCTGTGAGAACAGAGTGCTTTTTAATTTAATATTGATTACTATATTGATAAAGGATATTGACTTGCTTGTTGATTGGGAGTATAACTTTTTTGATAAGAATATTTCTTATCATAAAGGAAAGAGATGTGAAGCTAATGGAAGAACGTGATGATGACGTTCCGCTTACTAAAACTAAAATAAAAGTAGGGGTAGTTTATAGTCTAAAAAAGGGTATAGAATCAAAGGCAATAGATGAAGAAGCTGAATATGATAACATAGAAACAGTTGTGGCTATTAATGAAGCTTTATCATCAAATGATGTTGAAGTTATTAATATTGAGGCTGATCAAAACTTGTTTGATAAGATTAAACATGAAAAGGTCGATATTGTCTTCAATATTGCCGAAGGAATAAAAGGAAGAGGAAGAGAAGCTCAAGTACCAGCAATTCTAAATATGTTAAAGATTCCGTTTACGGGATCTGATGAGACAACACTATGTTTGGCTTTAGATAAGGCATTAGCAAAAAGGATATTATCAACATACAATATAGAGACACCTCGTTATCTGCTGATCAAAGCGGATGATTTTAATATACCCAAAATTAAGCTAAGGTATCCTTTGATCATAAAACCAAATGCAGAAGGATCAAGTAAGGGGATAGGTGATACTTGTGTCGTTTCTACTAAAGAACAATTGGTAATTGAATTGATCAAGAATAGAGAGCTTTATCATACTGATATTTTGGTAGAAGAATACCTGGATGGTAGAGAGTTTACGGTTGGACTTATTGGTAATGGTCAAAATCTACATGTTTTTGAACCAATGGAAATTGTTTATCTTAGCAAGACTCAAGCGGATTACTGCGTATATAACTATAAGATCAAGCAAGATTTTCAAAAGTATATCGATTATAAGTGCCCAAGCACAATTGAAAGAAAAATAATTGAGAAAATGAAAAAACAAGCTAAGAAGATATTTAATGTTCTAGGGTGTCGCGATTTTGCAAGAATTGATTTTCGTTTAGATAGTAATGAAGAGATTTATTTTATAGAGATCAATCCATTACCAGGGCTTGCTTACGGATATAGTGATTATCCAATGCTTGCTTCATTTTGTGGGATGGATTATCAACATTTAATTCGTAATATCTTAAAAGCAGGAGCATTACGTTATGGCATTAGGCCATATAATGAGGACGATCATGAATCGATACAATAAAAACGATCCTGAATGGAACAATTGGCAATGGCAAATTGCTCATAGTATTAAAACATCAGATGATCTATCGCAACATATACCACTGACTGATCAAAGAAAAGATGATATTAATAAGTGTTTAGCTAATTTTAGAATGGCAATAACACCATATTATGCTTCTTTGATCAACATTGGTGATCCTAAAGATCCAATCATGATGCAAGCCGTACCAAGTATTGATGAGACATATTTCAACGAGAATGACTTGCTTGATCCATTAGGAGAAGAAAAAGAAAGTCCGGTACCACATATTGTTCATCGTTATCCAGATCGTGTATTGTTTTTAGTTACGTTGAGATGTTCAATGTATTGTCGTCATTGTACACGTAAAAGAGTTGTTGGTGAAGTTGACAAAGAAATCGATGAAAAAGGAATTACAGAAGCTATCAAGTATATCAGTGACCATGATCAGATTAGAGACGTCTTAATCTCAGGCGGTGACCCTTTAGTCATGACAACAGCGAAACTTGAAGGGATCATAGGTAAGTTAAGAACGATAAAACACGTAGATATTATCCGGATTGGAACTAGAGTGCCGGTCGTATTACCAATGAGAATTACCGATGAATTGATCGATATGTTGAAGAAATACCATCCTATATGGATAAATACTCATTTTAATCATCCAAATGAGATAACTGATGAAGCTAAGAATGCGTGTATAAAGATTGTCAATGCAGGAATACCTTTGGGTAACCAGAGTGTCTTGTTAAAGGGGATTAACGATCAGAAGGATGTCATGAAAGAGTTGTTATTGCGACTAGTGTCAATGCGAGTAAGACCTTATTATTTGTACCAATGTGATCTTAGTAAGGGTATATCTCATTTTAGAACCACTGTTGATACTGGTATAGATATCATACATGCTTTGACGGGTCATATATCAGGTTATGCTATCCCAAAATATGTGATTGATGCACCAACCGGTGGAGGTAAGATACCCATTGGGTATAATTATCTAGTTAGTAAAGATGATCAAGAAGTGGTTATGGAGAATTATCTTGGAAAGATATATCGTTATCCCCAACCTAAACACAATCGATAATTAAGTTTTTATGGTATAATGCACAATGTGAGGTGTTGATCATGATAGATAGAGGCTATTTTAAGACAAAAGCAAAAGAAGTATTAAGAAAACACTATTGGTTATTGTTTGTGGTTGGCTTACTAATGCTGTTTTTATCAGGAGAGATGTTTAGTATAAAATTCAACATCAATGGTCACGATGTGCATAATGCTAATATGATCGCTCGTAATTTAGAGTTCAGTATTTTGGGTTACGGTTTTTCATGGGAAAGAGTATTAGGTTTCTTTGGGGTAATAGCTTTTTTCGCTACTATTATTTCGTTATTGTTTAGAATATTTATTGGCAATCCAATATTGGTTGGTTGTCATAATTACTATGCTAAGGCTTGTCGCGATCGTCAAAGTTTTGATGACATCGCCCTACCTTTTTATAAGTACTATAAAAATGCAACAATAACAATGTTTTTGCGTGACCTATATGTTGGGCTTTGGTCTTTATTACTAGTAATACCTGGTATAGTTAAATCATACGCATATAGTTTTGTACCATATCTATTGGAAGATCAACCTAATTTGACTTATAGTGAAGTTTTAAGAAAAAGTGAAGAGATGACAAGAGGGCTTAAATTTGAATTGTTTGTACTAGATCTTTCTTTTATTGGTTGGTATTTATTGAACATCATAACATTTAATCTTGCTACACTATTTATTAAACCTTATGTACAGGCAGTTAAAGCAGAAGTATATTTAGAAATTCGTGATAATGGCTTATTCTAATAATTTTAAGGTAATAATCTTTGATCTTGATAATACGCTTGTTGATCGTCAGAAAGCAGCGATCAAACTGATGAGAGATATTATTCTTGATGATTTTCCTAGCGATAGATATTCTAACGAATTTCGTGAAGAACTATTGGATCTTCTTTATCAATGGGACTATGAAGGACATGTAGAGAAAAAGATATGTTTTAGCAAATATATTGATAGAGTAAAAATCGTTGGTAGAGGTTGGCAATATTACAATGATATCTGGACAAGGTGTTTGAAAGACTATACAGAATTATTTGATCATAGTATTGAAGTTTTAGATTACCTTAAGCAGAAATATCGCTTAGCTATGATCACTAATGGTAGCGTAGAGTCTCAACAGGGAAAATTGAACAAGATAAATATTAGTGATTATTTTGAGAAGATCGTAATATCGGGTAGTTATGGGATTCATAAACCAGATAGACGGATCTTTCAGATCATGTTAGATCAGCTAGAAATAGAACCTAATGAAGCTATGTATGTTGGTGATGGATTAGGTAACGATGTCATAGGAGCGATGAGTGTCGGTATTAACCCAATATGGGTTTATCCACATCCCAATGTTGATTCTAATATCGCATGTCAGCGAATCTATAAGATAGAGGATATAAAAGAATTGTTGTAATTATTAAAAAGCACCGTGAATTCTCAAAGTAATTTCCGGTTATAAAATAAATCAAAGGATTATTAGACTTATTGCTGGATTTTAGATTGAAACCGGAAATAAGTATGAGAATTACATAGGTTATAAAGCTATTTTAAACACGACGAAAAGAACCGGTTATTTCCGTTTCTCATACTTAATTCCGTTTTATAAATGCGTTCTTGTAGCTATGATGTTATTACTTATATAACTTATCTAGTATTGATTGACCGTATAACTTGATGAAGGCTTCATTAGGAGTAAAGCCGGATAGTGAAGGAACTCTACGATTATTGATATTCATCATATGAACTTTCATATCATCATTGGTATAAGCATCCACTGATTGCTTTTTAGGGAAGAACTGTCGTAATTGTTTATTGATATTTTCAACAGTGGCTTTCTGGTTTGATCTAAAGGCATCACAATAAAATATTTTTGTTCTTTCTTCACCCGTGTTGTGTGAATGTTCAATAGCGAGAAAGTCACTAAAGGAAGGGTCACGATCGGTGAGAATGACAGGGAACACTTTTTTAAAAGAAACGGTTCCTAGTCGTTGTTCAAGATGATCAAATAATTCATTAACCTTTGAGGCATTTTTATTTTTAACGATAAATAATATGACAAAGTGTAATTCGACAATGATTAGTGATAAAATAGAATTACTATCTGATCTGATAGAACCTAAGAAATCCATTTGGGTGGTAAACGTATTAGGCTTACCACAAATGAAGGACAGATAGTCAATAAAGGTACGATTACTGCGATCAATCTTACGATTCTCGTTGTATTCGTACTCTTTTATTTGTTTTTTACGCTTCTTATAGGTACAGGCATAAGGAAGATCCATTTTAGATGTGGTTAGAAGATGATTGTTTATCAAGCGATAAACAGTGGATACTGAAACAGATAGATCCTCATTACTTTTAATGATATGGTAGACAGATTGTTTATTTAAGACTCCATCTTTAATCTTTCTATCTAAAATATCGAATTCTTCTTTCGTAAGATTGATTCCTCTTCTAGGCGCTATTAGATTATAATCAGCTAGTTTTTGAGCAGCTGTAGCTTCATATCGATATTGTTTATAACGACAATGATATTTATCACTACAGCTATTACAGACATAAGGAAATCTTAAGGTTCTCTTACAAATTGTGTTAGTTATATTGCTAGAAGCTTCTTTAGATACTATTCTATTTCTTTTTACTTCTTTTGATATAGAACTTGGATCTAATCCTAATAGATTGCCGATATCAACAGCTGTAGCTTTAAAACGTGTGATCTGATTATTGATGATCTTTCTTTGATCAAAATTAATGTGTTCAAACTTCATGATAGTTTATTCCTTTCTTCGCTACAAGAACACACCATTATCATAATCTTTCTCACACT
>JAQUCI010000142.1 GCA_028686295.1 Erysipelotrichaceae bacterium
GAATTATAAATATGTTGTTGCCGCTGCCATCCCTTACCTTTGCCATAAAATGGTAGATCAGCAACCTTTAGCCATGGACGATATTCTTTTTCAAGTCTTTTCCATTCCTCATGTCTTTGTTGTTTACTCATTTGCGGATTTTGATATACGATATGTTGAAAATGATCCACCATCGTTCCATACGGAATAAATGTTAGTGCTTGTTCAAGATGACCATAATAGAATTTATTGGTATCTTCT
The DNA here is from genome assembly GCA_028686295.1 of Erysipelotrichaceae bacterium. Taxonomy (GTDB): domain Bacteria; phylum Bacillota_I; class Bacilli_A; order Erysipelotrichales; family Erysipelotrichaceae; genus JAQUCI01. The sequence continues at coordinate 241 of JAQUCI010000142.1, forward strand.
TTGAAAAAACCTTCAGCCCAAGGCCATGCAAAGAATTCCATAGACATTGAATGGATTTCACAAGATTCCAATGTTGGATTACGATATTCCATTGGAAAAATATCCCTTGCAACATATGCCGCAAAGGCATGTCCTGCTTCGTGTGTCATAACCTCAACATCATGTTGAGTGCCATTGAAGTTAGCAAATATAAAAGGTGATCGATAATCAGCTATTTCAGTACAAAAACCTCCGCCTGCTTTGCCTTTTTTGCTTAATACATCTAATAATTCATTTTCATACATAAAATCAATAAACTCGGCTGTTTCATCAGCTAATTCATGATACATCTTTCGAGCATGAGTCAAAATATCATCAGGATCCCCAGCAGGTTTAGCATTTCCACTACGATAAGCTAAAGCATCATCACTAAAACTCAAAGGATATAAAGCATCAATTCGTCTTGCTTGTTGCTTCTTTAGTTTATCGGCCAAAGGAGTAATATACTTTATTACAGATTTTCTAAATGATGATACATCATTTTGATCATAGCTATTACGCATCATTCGATAGTAACCAAGTTGAATAAAGTCTTTAAATCCTAATTCGTTAGCCATTTCAGTCCTAACTTTGACCAAAGCATCATAGATATTGTCTAAAGTTTCACCATTTTCCTCATAAAATTTACCCTCAGCTAACCAAGCTGCTTCTCTTATATCATCATTTGCGTTTTGTTTATAGGGACTAAGCTGAGATAAAGTTCTAAGCTCACCATCAAACATGATCTGCGCTGATGCTATTAGTTTAGAATATGCGGTTGTCAGTCGATTCTCTTCTTGAAGTAAGCTGATAATCTCTGGTTTAAATGTTTTTAATTGAATCTCTGCATTCTTAAAATATAGTGTTCCATAATCTACTTCAAATCGATCACGAAATTCGCTATTAAGCATCGCCAATGTAAATCGTTGAACTACTTCTTCTAACTGTGGCATGGCATGATCCCAATACTGCTGCTCATCATCATAAAATGTGTCTAACGTATCTATCTCATGCCTAATCGCGGCTATGGTACTTTGCGTTTGAACACTTGATAATAATTTTTGCCAGTGTTCAAAAGCGTCTTTTGCCTGTTTAAAATCTTTAGCATTGTTAAGATCAGAAATGATCTTTAATCCCTTATCCTTAATGAATTCAATATCCAATCTTTGATAAGGCATATCTTTAAATTTCATACTATTTCCTCCATAGAATAGATTATAACATCTTATCGAATAAGACTTTATTTTGTTGATAAAACAATTCAGGACCAATCTTGATCAAATTAGCTATCCTACTATGATCAATATCTCTACTCTTTAACCAATACTCTCTAATAAGTTTTACCTTGTCTTTTCGATTTAATAACCAATAAATATAATACCAATCTTCAATATACATATAATCTTTACCATTGATATTTTGGAGTTGTTCTTGATCGTGCAATGAGTACAAGAACCATTGTTGATGATGACATATATACATGTCAGCCATTAAATCAATTTGAATATCATTTATTAAATATCTTTGGTGATAAAGGGATTTGATATTTACAACTGCATTAGAACTTAACTTATCATATAATTTCATGACATTAAACGTCTTTGCTAGATCTTTCTTTGCAATAAAAATATCGATATCATTTACTTTTGTCTTGAAATAGCATCTATCTAACATATAAGATCCACCAATACCATACATAATATCATTATTTATAAAAACATTAGTTACATTATTAAGTACTTTGTCTATCATACTTTTCTCTGCTCTATCAAATATTGATAACGTAGCAAAACTTGATCAATGATCGTTTCCCAAGGTATCGGTATCGTTTTTTGAGCAACCTGTCCCATCTTGATCAACCCGATTTCATCAGATAATGTATCTTTGATAACCCTGGCTAGATCTTCAGTAGTATCTTTACTATATAAACCATTTACCTTGTCTATTATAACTTCAGCAGAATTGCTATTAGCAATGACAACTGAAGGTGTTTTAGCATTAGCTGCTTCTCTTACGACCATCGGAGCATTATCATAAAGTGATGGAAAAACAAATAATGATGATAGTGCATAAAGACCATCAAGCAATTCTGCATCAAGAATATGTCCAACCATTTTTACTGAGTCGGTGATATTTAATTTCTCAATGAGCTCACTTATCTCGTCTAAATGTGGGCCTTGTCCAGCTAGAATTAATTGCATGTTTACTTTCTGCTTTTTTAAAAGCGCTACTGCCTCAAGAATTCTTAAGATGTTCTTCTTCCAATTCATCTGTCCAACAAACAGCAATACAGGACGTTCATCTATCTGATAAGTCTTCTTAGCTTTTAAGATCATTTTATCATCGATAACTTTATAATTCATTCCATTTGGCATTACATAAACATCTTTTTCATAACCATAAGACTTAAGTGTTTCTGCTGAGGCCTCTGATACTGCCCAAACCTCATCACATTGATCAAATACACTCATGACTCTTTTTACTCCAAAGTCTGCTAAGATCTTTTGTCCTGTCACCTGCAAGAAATCATCATAAAATTTAGAATGGAATGTGCCAACTAAAGGAACATTACGCTTTTTTGTATATCTTATAGCTTCAATACCAGCAATAAAGGGACTATGTAAGTGAACGATGTCAAAATGCGTCAATTCCATCCTTGCGTGATAATGAGGATCGATGATCGGTAATCCCGCACGATAATGAGGCATCGTTGGTAAAGGTCTACTAAAAAAATCGATTACCTCAAATGTTAGATCGCCACGATATCCCATATCAGTCAATGGTGCAATAGCATAACATTTATGTCCTTTTTTGCTAATGGTATCACAATAACTATAAACAACCCTTCCTACTCCATCAACAATTGGTAAGAATGAATCACTAAATTGTCCAATCTTCATGTTATCAACCTCTTTATCAATATTATCATGATATCATATTTAATTATAAGACTACTACTTGATAAAATAATTTAAGATATTCATGATCTTATAATAAATAGCAATATTGAAACTAGCATCCTCATTAGAATCAAGATGCATTTGATAGAAGCCTTTTTGATCAACAAAACCAACATTGATGTTTATTTGATGTTTATCTTTAAATGTATACAATAAATCTAACTCATCATCGATACCTATAAGCACTGTTTTA
>JAQUCI010000027.1 GCA_028686295.1 Erysipelotrichaceae bacterium
AAAAGATATAATAAATTCGATGAAAAAAGATTGACTGATCAAGTTAAGGAGCAATTAAGTGATATGGGTGATTCTTTGATCGTATCAATTAATGATGGTTATATTAGAATCCATATCCATGTAAATAATCCGAGATTATTAGTTAAGAAAATGAAGGAATATGGTACATTTATTGAACAAAAGGCTGATGATATGTTCTTGCAATTAGATGTACAACAAAATAGAAGATCAAAGATTGGTCTTATTACAGATACGATTGCTGATATACCTGATGAGTTAAAGTCAAAGTATCAGATATTTACGATACCATTAGGTATGATAATTGAGGATGAGGTTTACTTAGATAAATTAACGATCAATTCAGAAGATGTATTTGGTGTGATTGATAATGGTGGGCATCCGACTAGTACTCAGCCAGAACCCATAAGAGTTAAGAACATATTAGAAGAAATAGCTGATCGTTATGATTCGCTTATTGTCATAAGTGTTGCTTCAAAACTAAGCGGAACATTTAACGTTATTAAAAAAGAAGCTGATGCACTAAATGAGAATGGCTATAAGATCAGTGTTATCGATTCAAAACTTAATTCAGGAGCACAAGGCTTGTTAGTCAAAAAAGCGGCAGAATTGATAAGTGAAGGATTACAACATGAAGAATTAGTACAGAAACTAAACGAACTCGCGTCAAAAGGTAAGATATATGTTTGCCTAAACACACTGGATTATGCTGTGGCAGGTGGACGTGTACCTGATACAGTCGGTAAGATAGGCAAGCTGTTTAAGATGCGACCAATCATGAGTTTAGATAAAGAAGGAAAAGGTATCGCTTTCGGGATTGGATTTAGTCAAGAAAGCATGACAAAGAAAATCTATAGGTTAGTAAAGAAAACTTTAAAACGAAAAGGAATAATGAGCTATAGTATCGTTCATAGTTCTAATGATGAACTGGCTAATCAGTATATTACTGATCTAACAGATATGATCGGTAAAGGTCCTGAGTTTGTTTCTAATATCTCAGCCATTGTGGCTATGCATAGTGGACCAGGATGTGTTGCCGTGTCTTTTATCAACGAAAGGAGTTAATGTATGTTTCAAGTTGCGACGTTGTTGATGATATTTGTTTATTTCATGATATTCTTCGTTGTTGGAACGTTGATCAGAAATAATTCGATCGTTGATATTGGTTGGGGATTAGGTTTTGTAATCGTCAGTGTATTTCTGATCATCATTGATGATACAGTACATACTGGACAATGGCTAATGACGCTACTAGTAAGCTTATGGGGATTAAGACTTTTCTATCATATACTAAGACGTAATTGGGGAAAGCCAGAAGATTTTAGATATCAGAAGTTTCGTCAGGATTGGGGAAAAAACGTGATAATTCGAGCTTTCTTTCAAGTCTATATGTTACAGGGATTATTTATGTATGTTATCTCACAACCGATGATAATGTTGGCAGATACCAGTAATAAAGCCAACATCACTATGTTAATATTTGGTTTGATCGTATGGATAATTGGTTACTACTTTGAAGTGGTTGGAGATGCTCAATTACGAAAATTTAAAGCTGATATGCGTAATAAAGGCAAGATAATGATGGAAGGTTTATGGGCTTATACTCGCCATCCTAATTATTTTGGTGAAGCTACTATGTGGTGGGGCATTTTATTGGTAGCATTTAGTTATCATGTCAGTATATTTGCATTTATAAGCCCAATAACGATTACCATTCTATTAGTTTATGTATCTGGTGTCCCGCTTCTTGAGAAAGCAATGAAAGATCGGCCAGGGTTTGCGGAATATGCTAAAAGAACAAGCATTTTTATTCCATGGTTTAAAATGAAAGGATAAATATATGGAGAATGTACGTAATTATTCTATTAGTTTTGCTGTATTTCTGTTGATTGATTTTATATGGTTAGGTTTTATCGCAAAGTCTTTATATAGTAAGTATCTTGGATACATAATGGCACCTAAACCAAATTTAGTGGTTGCTTTAATCTTCTATGCTTTATTTACTTTGGGCATCTTAGTGTTTGTTATTAAACCAGCACTGCTTGCTCAGGAACCTATGAGAGCTTTATTGTATGGGATGTTCTTTGGGTTAATCACTTACGCAACATACGATCTGACTAATCTTGCTACATTAAAAGATTGGCCAATTACGATTACTATTATCGATTTGATTTGGGGTACTTTTTTAGGAGGTACTACTTCATATATCAGTTATATGTTGATCACTACGTTATTTAAATAGGAGGTAAAATGTTATTTATTTGTTATCCAAGATGCTCAACTTGTAAAAAAGCACAAAGATGGTTAGATGATCATGGTTTTGACTATACTTTTAAAGATATCAAGTTAGATAATCCACAAGTTGAAGAACTAAATAAGTGGTATAAGCTAAGTGGACTTGAACTCAAGCGTTTCTTTAATACTAGTGGTGATATCTACCGTAGTCTTAATCTAAAAGATAAGTTAACGTCAATGAGTGAAGCAGAACAATTAAGGCTATTAGCTACTAATGGCATGTTAGTCAAAAGACCACTACTTATATTGGATGATAAGGTATTGGTTGGTTTCAAGGAAAAAGAATGGCAAGATAAGTTAAAAGTCTAGAATAGAAGGTGCTATATGAAAGGTATAATGTTAGTGTCTGATGATCAAGAGTTGATCGTTGCCAAAAAGATAGTAGATGAGAAAAAGGTAAATATTAAAGTAAAGCTTGATAAGATCGCTAATATAACAGAAGAAGAGCTAAGTGAATATCAAGCGATATTAGGATATAGTAATAATATCAATCGTGATCTATTAGCTCGTTTTGCTAAGCATGGAATTAAATACTATGTGACTAGATCAACAGGATATAATCATATCGATCTTAAAGCGGCTAAAGAATTTGGAATTAGAATAGCCAATGTACCAGCTTATTCACCTAATGCGATCGCAGAGCTTGCGTTAGCACTTGCTTTAGATCTGAATCGCAAAGTAAGTGAACAAGCTAATGATATCGCTAATAAACGCTTTACTCGTCCAGAGAAGTTATTTAAAGAAATAAGGGACTGTACAGTAGGAATCCTTGGCCTTGGTAGTATTGGTAGTACCTCAGCGCATTATTTTAATGCTTTAGGAGCTAAGGTAATCGGATACAATCGCTCGATCAATCCCGATAATGAAAAGATCTTAACCTATATGGATGTCGATAAAGTGATTAAACAAAGTGATATTTTATTGATTCACTTACCTTATATTCAAGATGAAAACTATCATATGATCAATAAGGAATTATTGAAAGATGCTAAAAAAGAGCTGATCATCATTAATACAGCTCGTGGTGAATTAGTTAATCTAAGAGATATTGTGGAATTGATCGAAAAAGAACGGTTGGGCGGATATGGTGCTGATGTGTTTGAATTTGAAAGTGAATACATCGGTAAAGATAAGCCAATCATCAAACATGGTGTTATTGAAAAGGCGATAAAGTTATATCCAAAGATCCTACTAACACCTCATGTTGGGGCGGCCACAGAAAGAGCCTTGTATTCATTAGTAGAGATTTCAATAGATAACTTCATTGAATTTGACATACACAATGAATGTAGTAATGAAATAAAATAAAGATGTTCATTTATTGTAAAGAGTAATTCCATCCTTACTAATCACCAGGGTATTAAGTTGCTAATTGTTGTGTTATTTGACAAGAATGGGTATGATTATATTAACAACAAGGTGATCAATAATGAAAAACAAAAAAACTAAAGTACTAATAATAGTAATGATACTTTTTTGTTTTGGGGTTATAGCCCTAATAGTTTTAGGTAGAAACCATTCTGAATTAAATAAACAAATAGAAGATAATGATCACATAATAAATATTATAAATACTGAGATCACAGAACTTCAACAAACACAAAAGACGCTTGAAGCGATTAACCATGATAAATTACAGGAGCTCTCTTCATGGCAAAAACGTCACAAGATCCTAAAAGAGATTATCGAACCAGCACAACATTAATCATTATCCTGTTAGGATGTGGATTAATCGTGGTGCTCTTTTTAATTATGCAAAAGATTAGTTTGATAAGAATGAATAATGAAGTATTAAAAGATCAAAACGAAATCATCGTTACTCTCAATGATAAGAAGGCTAATATCCTCAATGACCTAAATAGGTATGAAGGAATTCAGACATCCATAGATAAAATCAAAAAAGAATATTTCATTGATGCACATACATTGGAACAAATGATAATAAATGAAGAAACAGATGTTAAGATTGCTTACTTAACATTTGATGATGGACCATATTTATTAACAGCTAAGTTTCTCGATGTTTTAGAGGAATATGAAATATTGGGTACTTTCTTTACATTGGGAAAATCTCTTGACCTATATGAAGACATATATTGGCGAATTGTTGATTCGGGGCATTCATTGGCTAATCACACCTATACCCATGATTTAAGTAAAACAGGAATATATACAAGTGAAACGAAATTCATAGATGATTTACTTAGACAACATGATTTTATACAAAAAAACTTTAATGTAAATACTAATCTATTACGTTTTCCTGGTGGTTCAGTAATGACGAAACGCTTTTCCAGTTCATTTAAAGAAAAGATTCGTGATTTAGGTTATGGTTATATTGATTGGAATGTATCAAGTGGTGATGGGGGTGGACCTGTTCAATCTCCTAACGCATTAAGAAACAATGTTTTAAATACAGTATACAATAAGAAAATAATTTGTGTCTTAATGCATGATTATAGTTATAACACTTATTTAGCATTACCAGATATCATCGAAGGTCTTCAGGCTAAGGGGTTCATCTTTTTACCACTGTTTTATGAAAGCACAATGATTAAGAAATAATATCATTATGATCAAATTATAGTAAAAGAAAGTGTAGTACTTATGTAGCTTCAATATAATGATCGATCAGTTTACGCTGTTTTTCAATTATAAAACAAAAGGTACTTCCTTGATTAAGCTTACTCTTTACATCGATTGATATATCATGTCGCATAGCTATCTGTTTAGCGATCGTAAGACCTAAGCCAGATCCTTTTTGATTATCACTGCTTGTTTTATGAAAACGATCAAAGATGTAAGGAAGCTCTTCATCAGCGATTCCGATACCATGATCGCTGATCGAAAGATAGAATTTGTCATCTTGATAAGTTTTGATTAAGATTTCACTATCATTGTGCGAGAATTTGATCGCATTATCAATGATGATCATGATCATTTGTTTAAGTCGATCATAATCACCTATCATTTTTAAATAAGTAAACTGATTATCGAAGGTGATATCGATATTCTTTTGTTGAGCAATATTGCGTGCTGATTTGATTGAATCATTGATAACTTCAATAAGATCGATCGTTGTCATATTTAGTTGGAAATCAGGATTTTGGAGTTTGGTTAGTTCTAATAGATCACTAACAAGTCTTTGTAGATGATCGGTTTCTTTGATCATTTGTTTATATGATGATCGCTTCGCTTCTTCATCGCTGATCACGTTATCATTAAGTGCTTCCAGTGACCCTCTAATGACCGTGATAGGTGTTCGCAGTTCATGAGATATATTCGCGATAAAGTCCTTACGCATTTTTTCCATATGTTCTCTTTGTAATGAAGATTCTTTTAATCGTTTAGCTAAAACATCCATATTAAGTGCTAATGTTCCAATTTCATCCTCTTGTTTAATATTTGAAAAAACATAATCTTCACTGATCAAGCGAATCGCTGTTTGATTTAGGATCTTTAATGGTTTAGTAAACCCGTATGAAAGATAGATAGCCAGGATCATCGTAATGATCAAAGCGACAAAAATACTGATGATCATGATCATCATGGCACTTGTTAAAGCACCATCCATTCCATTTACTGGTGAATGTAGCAAGATTACACCTATAATGGTGTTTTGTGTTGTTGTAATAGGAACGCCGATAGTGATTGTTGGGGTAATAAAAAGATCACTGAACTCTCTACTAGCTTCAATTTTACCACTGAATACATCACTGACGATCTTTTCTGCATTTTCGGGAAGGTCATCTGTTGTATATAGATTATGTTGGGTATTCATACCATAACTTATTATATTAAGTTGTTCATCAACGATCCAAACATCAGTCATTGCAATATCATTGATAAAGCGGATATATGAGCCATATGCACTATTGGCTCCTCTTGTCCCCATCGTTTGTTTGTTAACTACCGAAAGGGCTTCAGCAATCTTGGTGGCTCTTGTTGTCAATTCATCAGTATAGGCATCTAACATAGTCTTACGATAGAAAGTAAAGAATAAGAAACTAATGATTAAGACAAAGATCAATAATGAGATCATAAAATAACTAGTTAGTTTGTATGTTATATTTCTACGCATTAATAGTATCCTCAAACTTATAACCAACGCCCCATATGGTCGTTATATCCCAATTAGGATGAGGGTATTGTTCAAGTTTAGATCGTAATCGTTTGATGTGGGTATCTACTGTTCTTGATTCTCCAAAATAGTCATAACCCCATAAGCTATTAAGTAGGTTATCACGCGTAAATACTTTGTTGCGATTATTAGCTAATGTCCATAGAAGTTCAATCTCTTTTTTGGTAAGTTTAACATTATTATCGCCAATATTGACAATATAAGCATCAAGATCGATCGTAAGATTATCAATGTTTAATAGTGATCTTTGTTTATTATCTTGAGTAAGTCTTCTTAAGATTGCTCGCACACGAGCCATAACTTCTGATGGCGAAAAGGGCTTGATGATATAATCATCGGCACCGATATCTAACCCCATAATCCTTTCAAAATCTTCAGATCGGGCAGTTATCATGATGATGGGCACCATTGATCTTTCTCTGATCAATCGGCAGACTTCAAACCCATCAATTTTGGGCATCATGACATCAAGTAAAATTAAACTTGTTGTTTCATCATCAAATTTATCTAATACTTCCTGACCATTTTCAGCTGTTTCAACTTCATAACCTTCTTTAATGGCGTATTGAGTTAAAATAGAAACGATCTGTTTATTATCATCAGCTATTAATATCTTCATGAGTTACCTCCATAATAATTATATTGATCATTTGTGGCAATATTATGTCAATAACATAATATCATAGCTAAGCTGTTTAAAGTATGTTTTGAAAGATTGAGCATTTAGATAAATTTACGAATTTGTATTATAAATGTCATAATATTGCCACAATTTTCTTATATTCTAAGCATGTAACCAAACAGGTTAGAAAAGGAGCAAAACATGAAAATCAAAAAGAGTTTGTTTATCGTATCAGCTGCCTTATTACTATCAGCAGCGACTATTGGCACATTCGCATATACTAATGACCAAGGTTTACAAGTGGATCGTGAATGTACAGGTGAAGCACAAATGATTAGAAGTCGTTTGAATCAAGGTAATGGGGAGTATGTGCAAGAACGTGCAGAGTACAAAGAACAATTTGGTGATGGTGAGTGCGATGGCAGTATGGCACAAACACGTCTGAGAGCAAATAAGCAACTTAACCAAGATGTAAGTGAGTAAAAATGTCTACTAAGTTAAATCGAATCATATTAATCATAAGTAGTTTGGCACTATTGTTTAGTTTAGCAATAATGTTACATTCAACTGATGTTAATGATTCAGCAGTTGATCCAGAAGCGTCATATGGAGCATATAGCGCTTTGTATGATAATGACCTTACTTTGGAAGATATGTTAAGGTATGCGGTAGAAGATGAATATTTAGCACATGGTGAGTATGTGACCATCATTAACAAATTTGATGTTGAAAGACCATACACAAACATTGCCTCATCAGAATTAACACATCTAGCGATGTTACAAGAATTGTATGTAACATATGACATTGAATTTCCAAGTGATACGTCAAAAGAGCATTTAGTAATACCAGATTCGTTATTGAGTGCTGCTAATACTGGAGTTGAAGCTGAAATAGCTAATATCAATATGTATGAAACATTCTTGAATCAAGATATACCAGATGATGTAAGAGCAGTTTTTGAAGCTTTAGCCAAAGCTTCTGCCAATCACTTGACCGCATTTACAAGACAAATAGAGAAACTATCTTAAAACCGAGCATAGCTCGGTTTTAATAATATTCTCTTTTTATCATATCCATGATCTGTTCAGTAGGATATTGATGTTTCTTTAATGTTAAAAAGCGTTTGAAGGGTTTATCAATATGTTTGAAGAAGGTTTTTAATCCATCACATAAAAGATATACTTTATCGTTATCATCATTAAGATAACGATTTTTTGGACATCCTCCATAACAATATCTTAACCATCGGCACTGTCGACAAGATGTAGGAAGATTGCTCTTTTCTGTTTTAAACTCTGTTTGAGATGGTGATCTTAATATAGATTGCAGTGAATCGGTATTGATATTTCCCAGGTAATAGTCATCCGAAACATAATGGTCACAACTATAGATGTTACCGTTATTTTCTATGACTAATACATTACCACAAGTTTTACTTGTTTGACAAACAGTTGAAGACATATTGTGAGCTACTAACTCCATATCGGCAAACATTTGAACATGAACATTCAACAGATCATTAACTATCCATTCATCAAAGATAGCACATAAGAATTCACCATAATCTTTTGCATTAATCGATTCCTTTGTGAGCTCATTTTTGGTGTTAGTTTCAATGATTGGAATAAACTGTATCCAACCTGTATTAAATTCTTTTAATGTACGATAAACATCTAAAGGATAATTTATATTATAAGCGTTGATCGTACACAATAGATCTGGCTGAATTCCATAACTTTGTAATCGTCTTAGGTTAATCACAATCTTTTCATATGTATTAGCGTACTTTAAATCATGTCGATAATGATCATGGGTCATTTGACTACCATCAAGACTGAGTCCAACATCAAATTTATTCTTCGCTAAAAATTCACACCATTCATCATTAAGATTGAAACCATTAGTTTGGATATTATTAAATACTTTCTTGTTTGAAGGAAGATGGTATTTTTGAAAATATATCGCTTTTTTATAAAAATCAATACCAACTAAAGTTGGTTCTCCACCATGCCAGAAAAACTTAATAAAATCACTTGGGTTTTCATCAATATATTTTTGGATAAATGTTTCAAGTGTTTGATCATCCATTAACTGTGGTTTAATATTTACATCACGATAATAACAATAATCGCAGATCATATTACAAGCTGATCCAACTGGTTTAGCCATCAATACAAAAGGTAATTTGTCACTCATCTTAGCGTAAATGTTTGTCGAAGAACGTTAATACTTTTTCCCATGAATCCATAGCAGCTTTAGGACGATAGCGATCGGTGTGATAGTACCAAAAACCATGTCCGCAACCATCATAACGATAGAAATCATAATCCTTGTTTAGTTCTTTTAATTTTGATTCAAGGATATCAACATCTTCAGGTGATGGTGATTTATCGTCATTTCCAAAGATGCCAAGTATTGGACAGTTTAATCTTTCAGTATAATCTAAAGGAGCTACAGGCTGTTGCTGATTAAGATCATTTTCTTGAGCAACTATCTTACCACCCCAACAATCTACAACAGCATCGATCTGTTCTAGTTGACAAGCAGCAAGATAAGCATGTCTTCCACCGGAACAAGTACCGATCACACCCACTTTTTGACTTGTATAAGGCTGGCTTTTTACATAATCGATACATCCCTTACAGTCACCCAAAAAAGTATTATCAGCTACACCGCCTTGGCTATTGGCATAGCTTGCGATCTCAGTTGGTGTACCATGACCAAATCTGCAATAAAGGTCAGGACAGATCGTCACATATCCATGTTGAGCAAATCTTCTAGCCGTTTCACGATAAAATTCATCCCAACCTGGTCGATGAGGAATCAATACGATGCTTGGATAAGGACCATCTCCCATTGGTCGAGCTAAATAAACATTGATAGCTTCATAATCAGCACCAGTAATGCTAACTACTTCACATAGCATTCCATCATGAGCATTAGTCTTAAATGTGTCCCACATAAACATACCTCCTTTTATTAATTATATAATAAGAAATAGTAAGTCAACAGATGTTAAAACAATCAAAAAAGGGTTTATTAACCCTTAGTCTTCTACTAACCTCTTTTCGCCAGTTAAAGCTTGTATTGGTTTTATATCTTGAGTAACTTCTAAAACGCCAAGAAATTCTTTATTTTCATCTCTTACGGCAAAATATCGAATAAAGACAAACTTATCTTTCATATTAATCCAAAAGTCTTCGTGATCTTTGCGTCCACTACGTAAGTCTTCGATAATATTTTCTACAATATGAACACTTGCTGGTGGATGACAGTTGATAACCTTGCGTCCAATAATTGAGTTAGCTCTAGCAAAGACTCTTTCACTTCCCTGTGAGAAGTATTTAACATTGTTATCTTTATCCACAAAGGTAATATCGATGGGTAACGTATTTAACATGCCAATTAATTCTTCAATCTTTAAATGACCACTTCCCAGTTGGATTTCTCCTTGAGTCATTTCTGATTCTAAAGAGGCCTCTGTTTTTGTAAGTGGACTCCATTTAGGTACGTATTGAATCAAGGCAAAGCCTAATTCATGATTGTCATTAGCTAAAGCTCTCCACTCATCTTCGTTTAGATTATCGATAAGCATTGGTACCATGATGCTTTCTTCTTTAAATATCATCTCTTCGATACGACTTGTTAAATGTTCGATCCATTCATAAGCGATAGCCTCACCATTAGTGTTAGCTTTGATCATTGCTTTTAGATCGCTCTTGATCTCATTATCCACACCCCACATAACTTTGGTGGGACCGGTGATGCCATATTTTTCAAGATATGGAAATATTAAAGTTTCTTTCTTAGTGTAATGAAGGTCTAACGCGGTTAGTTTCTGTAACTCTTTCGCTAATAACTCACTATCTTGATAATGCAACATGATCTGATTCAATACTTTTTTAATTGCTTTGTTCTCAAGTACCAAGATATTAACGGGGTGTCCTGGAATTTCAGATGGTTCTGTTGTCTTATGAATGTCAGCGATCGATCCTTTAAAGACAGCGGCGTGAACATCGCATAGCCTTTGAACCTCTTCAACAGGTAAGCCATTGTTGATCAAAGCTTGCTCAGCTTGAGCTATCTCTTCTGATGAGACACCATCGAATATTTCGGCAAACTGCTCTTTTACTGTGTCAAAATCAACACCATCGTGTAATTGGCTAATTAGATCAGTAAGAACTTTTTGACGATAGATGCTATTGTTGATCTCTTTACTCATATATTTATCTCTCCTTTTTTTTAAGGTTAAGCAACATTTCTATGATAACAAACATTGAAGATAATAAATGTGATCCTGATCAAATTTAATCAGATGTAAGCCTTGAGATATCAAGTATTTGTAGATGTTTATGGTCAATTGATTTAATTATCTTTTGGTCTTCTAGTTTACTTAGTTTGCGACTCATCGTTTCACGGGTTATGCCAAGCAGGTTAGCCATTTGTTCACGATTAATTGGTAAATCAATGATAATCCTATCTCCATCGTAAACACCATATTTTTGTACGTATTCAAGTAATAGTGCATTTACTCTCATATTTATATCACGAATGTTCAAATGCGAAACAGTTGTTTCTAATTTACGCATCCGCTTATAAAGACTACTTATCAGTGAGGTGGATATATTAGGATGATCTTTAAGGATTTTATCAAAATCATCTTTGGTAAAAGTACAAACCTTTGTATCAGTTAGAGCGGTTATCGTATAATGATTGATCTTATCATCAGTGAAAAATTGTTCTCCATAGAAATCGCCGATATCAAAAATGTGGAGGATTTGTTCTTTTCCACTAAGTGCATATTTACTAGCTTTTAGTTTTCCATCGTTAATTAACATTAAAGAGTCAATAGTTTGACCTTCTAAAAGGATGATCTCATCTTTGTGATAACTATGATGTTTTATCAGGGGGAAAAGTGTTTTAAGATCATCATCATTTAATGAGGCAAACAAAGGAAGTTTACGGATACACAGATCATTAAATGTACAGTAGTTACAATTAGGTTTACTCAACATTAAAATCCCCACCTGCTAATATTATAACTTAATATTAGCAAATGGGGAAATAGCGTTAATCAACTAGATCGATATTATCTTTGGCGAATATCATCTTAATAGCTTTGATAAAGGATATCTTATTTCCATAATTTAATGAGCCTAAACGATATATCTTAATCGATACATAGGCAAGAGCGATAGCGGTTAAAGCCATTAAGCCAATAGAAATTATTAATTCAATTAATGGAACTGAGGTTAAGAAATATCTAATTGGCATCACTAAGATAGCAGTAAATGGTACATAAGAACCAATCGTAATGATCAATCCCTTTGGCATATTGATAGCAAAGGCGGAAATAAAGTAAGCGATCATAAATAACATGGTAATTGGGGTAGTTGATGAGCCTACATCTTCTACTTTCGAAACTAACGAGCCTAATGAAGCATACAAAAATAGATATAGGGTATAACCAACTGCGGTAAATAGAACAAAGACAAGGGCTGCATCCCAAGAAAAACCAGCAAATACCATTTGAATGATCTCTGTCGGATAGTTATGTTGATTTAAGAGATAACCGATCAAACCAACAGTGATGATGATCCCAAATTGAATAAGTCCACCTAAGGCGTTCGCGAATACTTTTCCAATGATCAATGCCTTAGGTGAGGTAGAGGTGATCAAGATTTCCATTGTTCGATTATCCTTTTCCCGAGCCACTGAGGTTGAGACGAAGGCTCCATACATGATGACTAACATATATACTGCAAACATTAGAATGTAAGATAATAAGAAACTACTAGAAGCATCTTTACCTAAAATTATTTCATTAACCATTACTGGTTGATAAGAAACTGCATCAACCTGGGCTGGATCGATATCCATTGCGAGCAGTGCTTTATTACGATTGATATACTGAAGAGCATTGACTATCATTTGATCAGTTGTGCTATACATATCTTTGTTAATAACAATACTAGTAATAGTTGAAGAATCACTGATAATATAACCGTTGTTGATCGTTTCATCGTTGATGGCGGTTTTTAGGGAATCTTCATTTTCATATATTAATAATTCACTATTAAAATATGTACTCAATTCATCATATGTAAGACTATCTGATTCAAACACGAAGCCAACACTTTGCATTGATGAGACAGGCATTTCACCATCAATGCTTGAATTATCATCCGAAAATAAATTGATAATCGTTGGAATAGAAGTAGCGACTAAGACAAATATAGCCATGATTATCGTCGTTACGATAACAGAGCGTTTGCGGAAAATACTCTTTAGTTCAAAATTCATGACAGTTAAGATATTACTCATGATTATTACCTACTTCCTTGACGAAAATGTCATTTAAACTAGGTTCATAGTTGGTGAATAGATCAATATCGATATTTAACCCTACAAGGTCATTTAAAAATGATCTTTTATCTTTTTGATTGAGAAGTTCGATGATCAAGGATGAATCATCTTCATCAATATGAATATATTCTACTCTTTCTTGAAGCAATCGTTTAAATGCTTCATTATCAAGCTGATGAGTACCAACACGTAATCGTCTATTACCCATATCTTGCTTAATCTGTTTTAAGTTACCGCTGAGAATAATCTTGCCTTGATCGATCAAGGTTATCTCATCACAGAATTCTTCAACATAACTCATTTGATGGCTTGAGAAGACAACTAATTTTCCTTTAGCGATCAGTTCAATAATGACATCCTTTAGTACTTGAGCATTAACTGGATCTAGTCCACTAAAGGGTTCATCTAAGATGATGATGTCAGGATCATTTAACAAAGCTTGTGCTATCTGGATCTTTTGTTGATTTCCTTTTGATAGGGTTTCAAGATTATGATCTTTGGCGTAGCTTAGTTCAAAGCGTTCTAGCCAGTATTCAGCACTAGCTTTTGTTGAGCTCTTATCAGCGTTTTTCAGTCTACCAAAATAGATCAATTGCTCAAGTATTGGTTCTTTACCATATAAGCCACGTTCTTCAGGCAAATAACCAATCTTGTGATG
>JAQUCI010000143.1 GCA_028686295.1 Erysipelotrichaceae bacterium
ACCTTAATTAAAGCTTGCCAAGGAGTAGCACCTAAATCCATCGCTGCTTCAGCTATATTTGGATCAAGTCTTCTTAACTTAGGCAAAACCGATAAAATAACATAAGGAATACTAAATGCAATATGTGCTAACAACATCGTTGTAAAACCTTTAGGGACAGATAACGTTGTGAATAGTAACATCAAGCCAATCGCTGTAACGATATCAGGATTTAAGATCGGTAAGTTATTGACACTTAAGATGATCTCCTTAAACAATGCTTTGGTATGGCTTATTCCAATCGCTGCGATCGTTCCAACGATCGTGGCAATAACAGTTGATATTATGGCAATTGAAACTGTTGTAGTAACTGCACTTATGATTGAGCGATCGTTAAATAAATTTTGGTACCACTGTAAGGAGAATCCACTCCAGCTGGTCAACGAGCGAGAAGAGTTAAAGGAAAATATCATCGTTAAGATAATAGGTAGATAGAAGAAAATTAGTGTTATCGCTATTAAAACGATAGGTGTGATCTTCTGCCATTTATTTTTACGCATGTTTTACCTCCTTTTTATTACCATTCTCGCTTTTATCTTGATCAAATTTACGTGTGAAATACATACTGATCAAGATGATACAAGCCATTATAAGTGAGATAGCACTACCAAAATTCCATTCACCAACAGTTATAAACTGATTTTCTATCAGATTTCCGATCAACATGTATTGACCACCACCTAGAAGTTTTGGGATAACAAAGGTTGAAACAGAAGGTAAAAACACTAAAGTTATACCTGAGATTACGCCCGATAGAGATAATGGAAATACAATCTTTTGAAATATCTGAAGTTTATTCGCCCCAAGATCATTACCTGCATCGATCAAACTTCTATCAAGTTTAGCTAAAGCCGTATAAATCTCTAATATCATAAATGGTAGAAAATTATAAACCATACCTAAAGTTACCGCAAAATCGGTATACATCATCGTTATCGGAGCTAGTCCCAATTTAGCTAAAAAAGAATTAACGATGCCGTTATCTGATAAAACAGATATCCATGCATAAGTTTTAACTAAAGTGTTTATCCACATAGGTATCGTTATCAATAACATCAGTAATGTTTGTGTTTTTTGCTTGGTGTTAGCTATGATATAAGCAACTGGATAACCAAGAATGATACAAACGATAGTTGTGATCAAAGCGATATTTAAAGACTTTAATAAAACCTTGATATAAACACTGTCAAAAAATTTAAGGAAATTATCCATTGTGAATTTTACTGTGATCACATCATTTCCTTTAGTTGTAAATGCATAGAATACGATCAACAACATTGGTATGATGATAAAAATCCCCATCCACAACATATATGGTTTAACAAGATTACGAAAGGTGCTCATATTAGTAAGTCCCCATCTTATACATCACATGGATATCTTCCGGAAAGAAGTGTAGCCCTACTTCTTTACCTGGTTCTGTATAATCAGTAGTATGCACAATGAAGTCACGATATTCAGTTTCAACGCTCATCTCATAATGGACACCTTTAAAAATACTTGAGCGAATAATTCCCTTCAACATACCCATTTCAGGAGTAACGATATCAATATCTTCAGGTCGAATCACGATATCTACTGACTCCTTATCATCAAAGCCATAATCGACGCATTCAAATTTCTTATCATCAAACATTACCTGATAATCTTCAATCATAAATCCTTCAATTATATTTGATTCTCCTATAAAATCAGCGACAAAGCGGTTTTCTGGTTCATTATAGATATCTATCGGTGTACCAATTTGTTGAATCTCACCATTATTGATAACTACGATCTTATCACTCATCGTCAAGGCCTCTTCTTGATCATGCGTTACATAGATGAATGTAATACCTACTTCTTTTTGAATTTTCTTTAACTCATGTTGCATTTCTTTACGTAGTTTTAAGTCTAATGCTCCCAAAGGTTCATCAAGTAATAAAACCATCGGTTCATTTACCAAAGCTCTAGCAATAGCCACGCGTTGTTGTTGACCACCCGATAATAATGTGACCATTTTATCTTCAAAACCATCAAGACCGACTAAACGCAACATTTTATTTACTTTTTGTTGAATGATATCTTTACTCTGTTTCTTGATATGAAGACCAAATGCGATATTATCAAATACATTCATATGAGGGAATAACGCATACTTTTGGAAAACAGTATTTATCTCACGTTTATAAGCAGGCACATTGCTTATTTCAATATCTTCAAAAAAGATCTTACCCTCAGTTTGATCAACAAAACCACCAAGGATCCTCAACAATGTCGTCTTACCACAACCCGATGGTCCAAGTAAGGTCACAAATTCATTTTCATTTATTTCAAGATTGATACCTTTAAGAACAAGCTGACCATCAAACTCTTTTACGATATTTTCAAATTTGATCAATGTGCGCATATTAACTATCTCCTTCTAAAATATTGGTGGTGTGCAAATCCAAAGCACACTAGCAGTTTGCGTTCCTTCGTTTCTTAGGTAATGGTTATAATTACCTTTAATATAAAATGTATTCCCTTTACGTACCACATATTTCTTATCACCGTTATACAATACGATCTTCCCAGATAATACATAACCGAATTCTTCACCCTCATGTGGACTGATGGTATGTGATGACTGGTGAGGTTTTAATTCGATAAGGATTGGCTCCATTTCGTTTTTTTGAGCATTAGGAACTATCCAATGAATAGTTGAACCTTCTTTTTCATCTGTAAAGAAGTCATCTTTATTAAATACGATTTTCTCATTCTTTTCATCTTTAAAGAATTCCATCATCGACAATCCTAGTGCCTCAACAATATCTTGTAATGTGGCAATCGATGGCGATGTAAGATCTCTCTCCAATTGCGATAGAAATCCTTTAGTTAATTCACAGCGACTTGCTAATTCTTCTAATGTTAGGTTATTTCTTGTCCGTAATTGTTTAATACGCTTACCTATTTCCATAATCCCTCCTGTTTAGTAATGCTAAACAAATTATATTTTTATAGCAAACAAGTATATTATACACAAATTATATATGATTACAATAGTTTATAAACAATTTGTTTAATTTAAATAAACAAATTAAAAAGAAGGACATCATTGTCCTTCAGCTTATCTTAAAGTGCAGAATTGAGTAGTTGTTCTAGCATTGGTTTACTTTGGAATCCAACTACTTTCTTAAAGACTTTTCCATCTTTAAACAAGATCAATGTTGGAATCGACATGATCCCATAACGTTGTGCGATAGCTGGTTCGCTATCAACATCTACTTTGATTATTTTTGCTCTTCCTTCATATTCTGGAGCAAGTTGTTCTAAGACTGGAGCGATCAT
>JAQUCI010000144.1 GCA_028686295.1 Erysipelotrichaceae bacterium
AATCATCAAGACTAACCCAATCTGTCCACTCAGCTCCATAGAAACCACCTGCTTTAGGTCCAATACCAACACATGGAGTATTACCGTATATTATTGGTAACCTAATGTCACTTGCTCCATGATATTAATAGATATAATCTTGTTTTCCTTTGACTTGATCAATATTGTTAATGATGTTTTTTATCAAGTCATGGTCTTCTTCAATAAATCCAGGACTGGCCCTTAAGTACAATTTATCAATAGTAATAGGATTATCATGAATAAAAACATCATCACTAAATAGATCATCGATCATCGCTTTTAGATCACTTAACACCGAATCGATCGTTTCCTTATGGGCGAAATATAGACGACATTCAACCATAAAACTAGTAGGATCACCACCTGCATAAATACCACCATAAGCTTTGCCGATATTTAACTTGGTCTTGGGTTGTCCTTTAAAATCACCATCCTCAAAAACTAGTCTTGCTTGTCTTTCTTTGTTCCATTTCACTAATCCATTAATTAATTTAGCCCCTTTGATCGCTGCATTCTCTTCGGACTCATCAAGCTCATCAATCGGATGTCCCTTTTTACCGGGTACTGTTAGCTTAAAATCGATAACACCCATTGAATAACACTTCAGTTCATGGAAACTATGCCCTGTTTCTGCTGGATGAATATATATTGATGCATCTGCTTGATATCCCCTTGCAATAGCTGTTAATGTTCCAGCAGATCCACCCGCTTTTCCTAATACACTCATCAAAGTAAGATCACCATCAAGTTCTATTTCAGCAAGCACATATTGCGAAGCCAGCAACATCATAGCAATGCCACTTTTAGCATCCGCCGCACCTAAACCATAAAATTTATCACCATCAATAAGCCCAATCAGTTCTTTATCGTCTCTTCTTGCCTCAGTATCAATATGAGAAAACAACATTAAAGATCTAGCAGTACCTTTAGTGGAATGTTTCTTACCCACTAGGTTATAAGCCCCAGCACTTAACTTTAATCCCTCAGGTAGTGGACAAAAATCATCTAGATCTGTAATGCTACTAAAATCGGGATTGAATTTATCAACGATAAATCCACAATTATGCAACTTCTCCAAAACCAATTCTTGAGCTAACGTAGCTTCACCAAACGCACTTGGCAATCTAACTAACGACTTAAGAAATTCAATCGCATAATCGTTATCTACTCTTTGGATAATCCTTTGTTTTAATTCTGCTTTATTCATTATCTTTATTTTTCCTTATTTAAGTTAGTCTTAATGATGCTTTTAAATTTGGGATCTGAACGCTCTAATTCATAACAATCTCCAGCTAATATCTTTGTCTTAGCTAAGAATAGTTCAATCTTACTTATATCATCATCATCTAACTTAAAGCTAAATATCTTTTCATTCGCTAAAACGTGACGTGAACTTCTCGTACCAATAATAGTCGCTCCTACACCTTTTCTATCTAATATATATCTTACCGCAACCTGTGGTAAGTCTACTTTGTGTTTATCAGCAATCGTTTTCAATATCACAAGCACGTTCTGATAATTATCCCATCCAATTCCTTCTTCAATTATCTGTTTGTATTTAACCTGCGATCGATTATCAGGATCAACATCATCAACACCAATATATCTTTCACTAATCAACCCACCAGCTAATGTCCCATAGCACAACTGTGTTATTCCTTGTGCTTGACAATAATCAACAAAACCCTTTTCTGGCCGACGATCTAACAATGAATATTGCGTTTGACATGAAACGATCTTAAAATTAGCGGCTTGGATCATTGCGATATGTTCAGTATCAAAGTTAGTTAAAGCAAGATTTCTGATATAACCCTCTTCTTTTAGTCTTTCAAGATGGGCAAGTGTATCAAGCATGCCATCAGCCTCATAATCCCACCAATGAAATTGCACAAGATCAAGTGTATCTTTTTTAAGCCTGGTCAAACTTCTAGTTATGATCGTTTTTGTATCTTCAAATTTTATATTGCCCAATTTATCTTTATCTGGAACATACTTAGTATGAATTTGAATTTGCTTATCATTTATTGACGTTATCTGTTTCAATCTTTCACTAAATTCTCCCAAGAATTCTTCTGCTCCAGTATAAATATCAGCACAATCAAAAGTAGTGAACCCTCTTTCTACCAACATCGTAAAAGCCTTCATGATATCTTCTTTATCTAATTGGCTTTTAATGCTATGACCAACTGAAAGTTGCCAACAACCATTGATCACCCTACTTATCGAATAATCGTCAGTTAAGTTTAATCGCTCTACCATGGTTATTTATCTCCTTTATCAATTGGTACTACTGTACATTCATCATGACTGAATATCTGTTTCCCTATCCTAGTTATCTTAAATAACGCTCCACAATTTGGATCAGGACAAGCTATCAATGAATCAGATAACATCCAATCATTTTGGTGTAAATGGCGCTGTTTTGCAGGTAAAAGTGGTAAGATAGCACTTAATGCATACAAAGAAAAACTATTGTTTTCAGGAAAGATGATCTCTTCACCAATGACCAAAAAATAATCACCAACTTTGTGTTTACAAATCATTGGTCTATCTCCTGCTATCACTTCAACTTTTAAATTGTAAAGTTCAAAGTTATCATTCATATTTATTACCTTTTACTTTCATTACCACACTATCGCTTAATTATACAATACATTACCAACCCGTCGCAATTTATAATGTACCATTAGAATAAAATATACCGCTTTGTCTTATACATGACTTGCGGTATATTTAGATTAACGATCATATCTAATCTAGATATCTAATTCGTAACTCGGTTAATTGTTCATCAGTTACCTCAAGAATATCTATTAGGTATCCTGTAGTTGATCCTGCCATGATTATCATTTGATCAAAAGCTGCGTCTAGATATTCCTTTTTAGCTAGTTGTAAATTATACAGATAATCCAAAACCTTTTGATTATCTGTAAGACTACGATAATCATTCATTCTTAGTTTGTTTCTTTCAACATTATTTGAATTAGTAACTAAATAATCTTCATATATCTGTTCTTTTGAAACTCCTAATGCCAATAAGATAAACAGGGCCGCGATACCAGTACGATCTTTACCTCCACGACAATGAAAGACAAGTGGAGTTTGCTCATCTACTATCAATGCCATCACTTTTTTATATTGTTTTATCGCATTATCATCACTAATAAGCCTTCGCATTTGTTCACTCATATCATCCATGTGATTAGCAAAATAACTATCACCATCATCAGAATTCGCAATCTTAACTAATCTTTCAATCTTATTACGATCATTAGCTAATGATGCACTAGCTGTTTGAGCAACTTCTGCTTTGGGATTTAA
>JAQUCI010000145.1 GCA_028686295.1 Erysipelotrichaceae bacterium
TCACGTTTGTTGGCGATATCATTATAAAAGCAATATCGACATTTCAGATTACAATTACTTGATGCTGGTTTTATCAACATTGAAAAATGCTTCATTCTACCTCACTGATCTAATAATATCCTTTCTAAAATAAAATAAACTCTAAATATAAAATACAATAAACACTACTAATGACTTATATTATACTTTTTTTTATAAATTGATGCTATTTCATTAGCTAAGTCGACTATTGATTTTAAATTCATCGATTTATTTAAAATCACCAATTAAGATTTAAAAGAAAATCGTAGATTCTCTCCATCAATATCTCACCTTGACCTTTGGCAAAAATAGTCGTTCCGGCTTCATAATAGTTTTCTTCAAATGCTTTTTTATTAGTTAGATACATATAATAACCATTACAATAAGACACATAGTGTAATCTTTGATCTTTTATGCGATATTTATGGGACAGTTTTGAAAACAACTCAATTGGCAATCCAATCATTATCGTGTTATTGATCATAAGATATGTTACTGATAAACAAATTTCATGTATCTGATCAAGAGTGTTTATGATTCTAATATTATGGTCATAACCTTGTACTACAGAATATAACACTCTTATCTCTGTGATTGACTTGCCATCCTCTTTTGCTTTTTCAACTAGTTCAATTTGTTTATCCATTGCTTCTTTTATCTTATCTCGATCAGGAATCTCTTTTAAATCTATCGGAAATTCCTTTTTCTTGATCTTGATCGTCGTTAAAGGCTTTAATTCCATTTTATCAATTGCTTTTAATATTATATCAGCGATCAATTCACCTTTATCTTTTAACTCTTTAAAAGAACTTTCATTTCGCGTATATCGCGTACTAATGTCACCAGCGCTACCATTTGTAAATACAACGCCTTCTAATTGATCTTTTAGAGCACTAACTACACCATAAGGTAAATCGGCCGTTATCATTAGATTATCGCTGTTTAATACTGTTGGATGACAAGCTAGATTATATAATAAATATTTATGATTGTCACTTGTCACAAAATACCAGATACCAACTTTTTCATCACCATAGGAACCATCATGACGATCTGTGCCAACATTAGCGATATCTACTTGTTTATAGCCAACTTGTACTTCAGATAGCGATTTACATGCATCATTATAACTATCAACTGTCTTCTCTACCCAATATTCAACATATTCATTATCAAATTCACCAAAAATACTATCTAAGCCAGCTAACTTGACCGTTCCTGTTGGTCCTGAATGTGTATGTGAGCAACATATCATGATTTTCTCACTCGCGACGTTAATCTTACTACTAAGCATATTAACGATCGAGGAATCAATCCCAATCAGATCGGTTTGAATAAATATCGCATCAATCTCTTTTTCCTTAAACACCATGACCCTAACCATTAGTGGATCATGAACACCTACACTGATTCTTTCTACTCCATATCCCGATAATCGACTTGGCTTAATTGGCGTAATTTCTGCTTGTGCATAACCCAATTTCATTGTCTTCCTCCTAAATAAATAGATAACTGATGACTGACATAAAGATAGCTGGAATAAAATTCGCTACTTTTAGTTCATTTTCTATTTTATCAAACTAAAATTTTATGGTATGCAATAAGCAATCCATTTTTTAAAATAAATAATCTTTAATTCAATCCATCATTTTAGCAAAATATAATCTTCTGGATCTTTACTTGATGGATTGACACACTCACTTTTATTTACCTTATATTCAGGCATAATCTCAATGTGATGAGTTAGTAAAGGATCATTTGTCTTTAGCTGCACATCATTCATATATTTCTTTAGTTTTACTAGTTCGGCATGATATTGATCTTGATCAATGATATTGTTGTTTTCAAGCGGGTCATAAAGCATATCATACAAGGCTTCTTTTGGCTTAATGATCTTTCGAAGATCATGTTCTAATAAAAAATCCTTCGGTCTTGAGTTATCAATATTTGACAAATTCAAAAGTGTCCAGTCATTATCATAATATTTGACATATTTAAATCTCTCATTCCTTACACATCTGGCTGGTTCATATGAAGTATGAAAATTCAATTCAGCAAAAACATAGTCTCTTATTGAATGCTCTGAATCATTTAACAGCTCTATCATTGATGAACCTTCAAGATAATCTGGCTTTTCTAAACCTAAGACATCACATATCGTTGGAAATACATCTATATGACTAACCATCTTATCAATTACAACTCCGTTACTTGGTGATTGCGGAACTCTCATAATAAGACTTACACCTATGCCATTGTCATTCAAAAAACATTTATTAAATGGTAATGGCACCCCATGATCCGTAGTAAAGATTATCAATGAGTTTTCATAAAAACCATTGCGCTTGATCGCATCAAGGACAATTCCTATATTTTCATCAGCGTAGTTTGCAGTCGTTTTATATTGAGCTTCATCGGTACGATTTATATCGTTGGCCACTAATGGCTGATGAGGTTTTACATATCTTTCATCCACTATATCCTTATTGATCGTAGGATATGGTCTATGGGTTGAATGTAATCCGTAGGTTAGCATGAATGGCTTATCACTTTGATAACTATCCAACCACTTACTAGTTTCTATCGCATTCTTATTGTCCCATTCGTGCAAAAATTCTCTATGTTTATCATAATAATCTGTTGGAGTAGTCAATATTTTTTCATATCCTAATTTTTTTGTGTTTTCTTCATCTAAGTCTAAATACCACCCAGCTTCATGTTGGATACCACTAATGACAGTATAATAGCCATGCTTCTTTAAAAAATTAGCAAGGTGCTTGCTTGGATCATTTAGATCAAAACCTCTTTGAGCAAGACCATACATCCCATTTTGATGTGGATAAGTTCCAGTTAACATCGCTGCTCTACTTGGTGAACAAGTTGGATTACAACAATAAGCATGACTAAATAGAACGCTATCTTGCGCTAATTTAAGTAGATTATCAGTTTTAACATTATAACCATAAGGACTTAATGCTCTTCCAGTATCATGCGTGTTTATATATATGAGATTCATTTTATGCTCCTCTCTTTTTTATAAATATTGGACTTGACCAAGCACAACTACCATTCTTTTGCCATACTCTAATCCTAATATTGTTAAACTTTCTTGTATCTACTTCTCTTTCAATCACTTGCTCATAGCCTTCTTGAATACAGCCTTTATTTATCTTGATCTTATATGCATTATGCCACCATGGATCAGTTCGATAATAATCATTTATTTTAAATCGCTCTTCTAAGAGTTTTTTTGACTCATCTGTTAATCCATATAAAACACTGTTATCTAATATTTTCTTGATTGGTATTACATA
>JAQUCI010000146.1 GCA_028686295.1 Erysipelotrichaceae bacterium
TTGAATCATTAAAAGCGCCGCTTTCTTTTAATAAGCGATAGCTTTCAGCGATTGGTGAACCATAACAATCGGTGCCAGACACAAAAATGACATTGTCTTTACCTAGACGATCTCTTAAAAATCGTGCGTAGACATCGGCATGGACGAAAACGCCACCAATGTGACCAAAATGCAAAGCTTTATTTCCATAAGGCATACCAGCTGTAATAACAGCTCTTTTTGAAAAGGTAGGCCGTTGATCGTCACTAATTTTTTTACTCATATTAATCCCCTTTATATCGTCAAAATTATAGCAAAATTTCGACTTATAAACAATCTGACATATATTGGTTATCAAGAATTATTTACCATTTTAATAATGATAAAGTATAATGGATAAGAAACGGAGGGGTATGATGCGCGAATTATGGGATTTAGTTGATGAAGATCGTCGACCCTTACGAATCAAACATGTACGAGGTAAGAAATTACCACATGATACATATCATTTAGTGGTATTTGTTTGGACGGTTAGCTTTGATGGTCGATTTTTGATCACTAAAAGAAGCCCAAATAAACCTTGGGGAGAATTTTGGGAGAACACGGGTGGATCGGTATTAGCTGGAGAAAATCGAGAGCAGGGAGCGGTACGTGAGTTATATGAGGAAACAGGGGTCAAGATAGTGACACAAGACCTAATATTGATCCATGAAGAAAGAAGTAGATCGGCTTTTGAAGATACCTTTTTAACGTTTGTTGATAAAAGTAAACAAACGATTCGTTTACAAGCAAATGAGACGATCGATCATAAATGGATCAGTTATCAAGAGTTGATGAAGATGTTTGATGAAGGACACTTTGCATTACCGGTGTATAATCGATTTAAAAGTTGCCAAGATAAATTATTAGATGAATTATGGAAGGCTAATATCAAATATGAATAGACCATCATTGAAAGATATGTCCAATGAAGAATTATGGCAATTATTTCCTATCATCCTTTGTCAACATGATGATAACTGGCCTAATTTGTATCTAAAGGAAAAAGAGAAGATATTAAACAATATCGATCAAGAACTCTTTGTTAGGATCGATCATATCGGTAGTACAGCAGTAAAAGGTTTGATCGCTAAACCAACGATTGATATCTTGCTACAAATAAAACCTTTAACTGAGCTATCGAGAGGAAAATTGATCAGATCATTAGAAGACATCGACTATATCTATCAATATCAACCACAGCGTCAAGAACCAAAAATGATGTTTATGAAGGGTTATACGATAAATGGTTTTGCAAGTGAAGTTTATCACCTACATGTTCGATATCAAGGTGATGATGATGAGCGATATTTTTGTCGTTATCTAGTTGAACATCCTGTGATTGCTAATGAGTACAAAGATCTTAAGATAAGGCTAGCGAAAAAGTTTGAACACGATCGTGATGCGTATACAAAGGCTAAAACAACATTCATTAGTCATTATACTAAAATAGCTAAAAAGCTTTATCAGGATTAGCTAATCGATGAATGGTCTTTACCATTTACATTGTCTATAAATTTAGTTATAATGAGTTTCACGAGTAGATATAGTATTTTAATATTTACTCCTTGCCTGAAAAGGCCAATAGACCATAAGGAGGTGCAGTATGAGAAAGTACGAAGTTATGTACATCATCAAAGCCGATCTTCAAGACGAAACTCGTCAGGAGTTGATCAACAACATGCACGCTATCATTACTGATAACGGTGGCACAATTGACAACGTTGATGAATGGGGTGTTAAAGATTTGGCATACGAGATCGATGATATGACTAAGGGTTACTATGTTGTGACTAAGTTCACTGCTGGTAATGAAGCGCTTAGCGAATTTGATCGTTTAATGCGTATCAATAGTGATATCGTTCGTTTTTTGATCATCAATATTGAAGATTAGTTAGGAGGACATAATGATCAATCGAGTTGTATTAGTTGGTAGATTAACTAAAGATCCCGCTTTAAGAAAGACACAGTCACAGACTTCAGTAGTATCTTTTACCGTTGCTATCAATCGCCGATTTCAAAATCAAGATCAAACCGATTTTATCAATTGTGTCGCTTGGAACAAAACAGCTGATTTTTTGGGGCGTTATGCTCGCAAGGGTGCCTTGGTTGGGGTTGAAGGACGTATTCAAACAAGAAACTATGATGACGCTAGTGGACGTAAGGTCTATGTGACGGAAGTTGTTTGTGATAATGTACAATTATTAGAGAGCAAAGCTGTTGCGCAAAGTCGTGAGGCTACTAGTGATTACCAAGACAGTAATTTTAGGCAAGATAACAACAATAGTGGTTATTTTCCTGATGATAATGGAGATCTTGATGACTATTCATCTGGTCCAGTCCTTGATATATCAAGTGACGATCTTCCATTTTAGTAAGAAAGGAGAATATTATGGCATTTAGAAAACAACGTGTAGGACGTAAAAAAGTATGTTACTTTACGAAAAATAATATTAAGACGATCGATTACAAAGATGTTGAATTATTAAAAAGATTCATCTCTGGTAATGGAAAGATCATACCTAGACGGGTAACTGGTACTTCTGCTAAGTATCAAAGAATGTTAGCGACTGCGATCAAACGTGCTCGCCAAATGGCTTTACTACCATATGTAGCTGATTAAACCTCTTAGGAGGTTTTTTTAATCGAGGCTTATTTTATAGTATATTAGAATTATATAAAGGACAATTATGCATACACAGATCAGAAAACTTACTGAAGGAGCGATAACCGTTGCGATCATTGGCATGATCTTGATCATTAATCGATTAGGATTAGGGCTTTTTGAACAGTATTTTTCATGGTTGTTACCTTTGCCGCTTTTAGTATATACAGCAAAGTATGGATTAAAAGATGCAATTATCGTATATTTTTCCAGTTTGATCTTGGCGATAATGTTAGCCTTGTTAAATACAGTAGTATTTGTGGCATTGACCTCATTTACTGGGATGATCTATGGACATGGCGTTTATCAAAAGAAAGAAAATCACTGGCTACTAAAAAGAACGATCTTTTTATCTGGCATTACTTACTTTTTATCGATGTTAGTTTTCGCACGATTTTTTGGTTATGATGTGTTAGCTGAAGTTAATGCTGTTAAAGAAATGATGATTCAACTTGGATTTAATGTCGTTTTTGCAATAGAAAATATAACTTGGATCATTGCTTGTATGATCGTTCTGATCGCCATCATGGAATCGCTGATCATTCATCTTTTAGCACACTTTCTTTTACCAAAGATCCAAATTAGTATACAACCATTAAAAAATTTGATCGATATCCGTTTAGCATTACCTTTTAAACTGATTTTATTGAT
>JAQUCI010000147.1 GCA_028686295.1 Erysipelotrichaceae bacterium
ATATAGTGACAGGTGGAGAATCAGTAGACATAACGGGAGGATCTGGAGTAGCGACCACTTTATATTATGCACCTAATGCTCATATTGAATTAAGTGGATCTGGTTATGTTAATGGGGCGATAATGGGTGAGAGTTTCGTGGGTTCTGGTAATGTTAGGGTTAATTATGATGATGTTGCATTTGAGAATTTTCCTTTTGCGGTAATGGATCCAATAACTGGTGGAAGTGGAACATCAACACCAGTGTTATCCATTCTACGTGGAATGACGATAGAACAGTAGAGGTGATAAGCTATGAAAAGTTTTAGTGTTACATTGCTTGATGATAAAGGTAAAACGATAAGAGATATCTATCAAGCGGAGACACCACAAGATTTGATCCAGGCTGTTAAGGCGAAAGACCTTTATCTTTTAGATTATCAAGAACAAAGTAAGGCACCTGATGTTGTTAGCAAGCTTAAACTTAAGAGCGTTGTTATCTTTTGTCGGCAATTAGGTACGATGATCAAAGCTGGAATACCAATCATTCAAGCTTTGGAAATGTTACGTAATAAAGCAGATAATGCTAAATCATTACGCATATTTAATCGTATCTATGAGGATGTCCAAAAGGGTAATTCACTTTCTAAATCAATGGAGATGCAAAAAGGAGCTTTTCCTAATTTGCTTATCAATATGATACTGGCTGGTGAGTTGGGCGGAACACTTGATGAGAGTTTGATGCGAATGGCTGACCATTATGAAAAAGAACTCAAGATCAATAGTAAGATTCGATCTTCTAGTTTATATCCGATCATCTTGGGTATAGTTTCGATTGCTGTAATATTATTATTAGTTATATTCGTATTACCAACGATAACTGCAATGTTTGCAGCTGAAGATATGCCATGGACTACGAAGATCATCTTAGATTTTAGTTATTTTCTTATCAATAATTGGTTAACGATCATTGTCGTTTTACTTTTGATATTTGTGACAATAAGATTAAGTCTAAATATTCAACAGATTAGAGTTAAATTTGATAAGACTAAGTTATTTCTACCGATTATTGGCAAATTGAATCAAACTATCTATTCGGCTCGTTGTGCTCGAGCTTTAGCTTCGCTTTATTCAAGTGGCGTTCAAACGATTGATATGCTTGAGACCACTAGCCAGGTACTAAACAATGCTTATCTTGAAGAGGTATTTGTGGATGTTATCATGAGTGTGAGCAAAGGAGAATTAATATCAAAAGCCATCAATGATACATCATCATTTGATCCAATGTTATCATCGATGATCTATATTGGTGAAGAATCGGGTTCACTTGGTGATATCTTAAACAGCACTGCTGATTACTTCGATAATGAAGCTGATGTAGCTTTACAAAGAATGGTTTCATTAATGGAGCCGATCATGATCGTTGTTTTAGGTATAGTAATTGGTTTTATTGTTATATCGATCATTCAACCGATCTTTCAAATGTATCAATCGATCGGTGCTTAATAAAGGAAGGGGTATAGGATATGGCGCTTGCAATTGAAATTGGCCGAAGTTCTGTATATTTAGTACAAGCTAAAGCCAAAAAGGGGAAAATAACTATCAAAAAGAAAGCTTGTTATGATTTTCCCGAGGAATGGATATCTGATAAGGGAATCTCGAATATTGAAGCATTTACAGAAGAATTGATGAAAAGACTAACAGAAAATCATTTAACTGATAAAGATGTTTATCTTTGTATCAATAATGCTTCAATAATCTACCGTGAGTTGGTCGTGCCCAGGATTGAAGAAAAACGATTAGCTTTGTTAGTAAGAAGTGAGATGATGAATGTACTAAACCTAACGCCGGATTATGTCATGGATTTTAAGATATTGGAGGAAATATCCGAAAATGATCGATCACTTTATCGAATATTGGCAGTAGCAATACAAGATAAAGCGTTAGAAACATATCTTAATGTGCTAAAGGATTGTAAACTTAAGATCAAGTATGTAGATTCGGCAACTAATGCGATTATCAAATATGTTAGTGATCTTGATATTTTTACTGATAATCAACAACTGATATTAGCAGATATCGCTAATAGCCATCTTCGTCTTTATCTATTTGAGAATAGGGAATATTCCTTGTCACGGAACACGCGGTTAGTCTTATTTAATGAGGAAAGTGAGAATGCCTTTGTGGATACGATCGTTGACAATGTCAACAAGATGGTCCAGTTCTCATATACAAGATATGAGGGTCAAAATGCTAAAAAGATCGTCTTAACTGGTCTTGACGATATTTTACAAACAATAAAGGATCGTATCAGTGAAGAACTGATGATTCCTTGTGAGATATTGGAAAGACCAAGTTATATCCAATCAGAGGATGAGTATCAACAACGTTATGTTAACGCAATTGGTACTTTGATAAGGAAGTGACATGATGAAAAAAACAGACATGAATCTTTACGATAGTTATCGTAATGAGCAAAAAGCACAAGCCAGTCATACTTCACCAGTTCGCTTATATCTTGCGATTTTCATTTTTACTGCCTTAATATTATCAGCATTTGGTGTTAAGTTATTTGTTGATAACTTGAGTCTCAAAAACAAGATTGAAGCGATTAACGAGTATATTAATGATCCTAATATCAAACAGAAGGTTGCAGAGATCAATGATATTCAAAAAAAATTGGTAGCTTTGGATGATATCAATGCTCGTGTTGAAAAACTAAATGAAGTATTTGCTGACATGCCAAGATACGATTCTAAGGTGCTAGATATTCTATATTATGAAAGACCAAACGATATTTATTATACCCAGTTATCTTATGAAGAGAATACTGTATATATCGAATTTGCGGCATTACGTGCATCTTCAGCTTCCAATTATGCTTTGAATTTACAACACACGGATCAGTTTGCGGATGTTTCATACGAAGAATATGCTTATGATCCTCAATATGGAGTATATCGTGGTGTGATCATGTGTATGTTAAAGGGAGGTAATTAGTATGCGAACAATATCTAAAAGAGAAACCTTCTTACTATTTATTATGGGCATGATCGCTATCGTTGGAATTTTATATATGTTAGTGATCAAGCCATTAATGGCTGAGATTGCTGAGAATCGACAAATACTGAGTGATGCAGAGAGTAAACAAACGATGATCATGGCAACACTTCCGAATATTGATTCACTAAGGAACAAACTTGATAAGCGATTTGAGGAAGTATCAACCGCACTTAATGAAATTGAACAACCAATCAATGAAGCTGAGTTTGAAAGATGGGTATTACCATTGACGACTAAATATAATATGCG